>DAOUWE010000031.1 GCA_030667285.1 Candidatus Shapirobacteria bacterium
ATGAATAATTTGAGGACCGATGAGGTAATGGGCAGAGTATCCTTTTTTCTTTGCTCGGTAACACCACTCCAACTCTTCGGCATACATAAAAAAGTCGTCGTTTAAAAGACCGGTGTTGTTAATTATCGATTTTCTAGTCAAAAGAAAGGCGCCGGTTACCCAATCTTGTTGGCGAGTTTTTTGATAATAGGAGGATTTAAGATAGAAGTTAGGAGAGTGAGGGTGGAGAGGGGGAATGATTTTGTTTACTAAGGGCAGGTCGTCCAAGTGGAGAGCCCAGGTAAATACATTGCTTAAGTTAGGAAAAAAACCGCCGGTGGGCTGGATGGTTCGATCAGGATTTAGGAGCCGGCAAGTACAGGTTCCTGCTTCGGGATGGGCAGAAAGCCATTTTAGAGTTTGACTGATCGAGGATTGGAGAATAAGTGTGTCCGAGTTTAGGAGAAGAATAAAGTTCCCTTGGGCTTTTTTGAGGCCTTGATTGTTGGCTTTAGCAAAGCCTAGGTTTTTCTTATTTTCGATGATTTTAAGTACAGAAGGATCGTCCAGGTCTTTTTTTAGTTTTTTGATTTCTTTTACAGAATCATCTTCTGAATTATTATCAATAAGAATGATTTCGGTTGGTATTTTTTCGGTGAGAGAGGGTTTTTTTGAGTTGAATTCCAAACCCTTGTCTTTGAAGACAGACCGGAGACAGTCAAGAGTTATTTTTCGAGTGTTGTAGGAGAGAATAATAATGGAAAGATTTGGTTTCATTTATTTTTTAAAATCCGATAGTAGGCCCTTAGAAGAAAGTAGAAAAAAATAATAATTAGATTAAAAATCATCCAAGTAACCAAGGGACTGTTGTTTTTGCGCATGAGAGTGACTTTTGATTTAAATTCTTGGTCACCGACCATGAGTTTGTTTTTTATTCGTTTTTCGGGAGCGGTGAAAACATCGTTTTCCCACTCAAAACCATTGACATAGACACTTTCCCTAAAAGGATGAATGATTTCTTCTAAGTAGTAAGAGCGCATAGTGTCAACATAGATTTGTTTGGCCCTTTCGGGAGGATGATTGATACGAAAAGTCGGGAGCTTGATTCCCAGAAAGGAAGATCGAGAAAAACTTTCTTCATAGAAAGAGATAACTGTTTGTCGATCAAGATCGGTGAAGTAGGCTGATACTCCGGGGATTTGAACGGTATCTCCGGGAAGAGTGGATCTTAAGCTGTCGGGAAGATCAGGAAAAACAGGTGGCGGAGGAAGGAGAAGATAAGAGGTGATTAGTAGATAAAGGGGGAGTAGCAAGGCCAGGGTGATGATTCTTTTTTTCATTGAAAGAGCATAAAACGCCCTAATCGGTATTGGGGATTCTTGTTCTTTCTCTCCCCGATTTTTTTGGCCGGCACTCCGGCATGAATTTCGAAGTCAGGGATGTCTTTGGCAACGACAGCTCCGGCGGCAATAATGGCTCCGTTTCCGATTTTTACGTCGGGGAGAATGGTGACTCGGGGGCCGATGAAAACATGGTTTCCGATTTTGACCGATTTAATGACGGGTTCAAAGTCTTTAGAGTGAACATTGTGTTCAGCGTTGTAGACAAGAACTTGAGAGGCGATATCGGTATGGGAACCAATTTCCAATTTGGCACGACCGTCAAGAAAAGCGTGATCGCCGATGATAGTTCCTTCTCCGATAGAGATATTTTGGGGATTAAAAAAGCGAGCCCCGCAGTGAATAGTGGATTTTTTACCGATTTTTAGACCAGATAATCGATAGAAGAATAAACGAAAGCAGTGGATTGGAACGTGGCCGATGCAGGAGAGAATCATAAGCCAGAATTCGAGAAGGATGGTTTGAATACGGATGGTCCCCTTTTGGGTGATTTGAGAAGGAGAAAGCTTGTTGCCTAGGCGATCTTTCATAGGCTTAGTATACCTGTTTTTTGAATTTTTTAGAAAAACGGTATTTTGGGTGTTGCGAGACGGAGGGGATGGTTTATCTTATCCTTGGACAAGATTCCAGAAAGATTCTTTCAGGAATCTGAGAGGAAGATTGTCTTGTTCGGGAAAAAGTGATGGATCGTTGTCAGAGACTAATGCTTTTTCTATGTTTTTATAGTCATAAAAAGCGTCGCTGTGACCACTTTCGTATTCGGATCCAAGCTGACCTGATTTGTTGCGGGCGGTTTGTTCTAGTAAAGCTAGATTTATGCGGTCTATGTCCGTGTTGATGGTAACATCTAGTCGCTCGGATCTTTCTTTGACAAAATACGAATCCTGGCCAACCAAGAGACTTTTGTAATTTTTAGGATTTTTGAGACGGATTAGAATTTCAAGATAAAGAATAGCGTCGTGATAGCCTTCGTAAAAAGGTGATCTTGATCTTATTCCTTCCGGATAATGACCTATTAATTTAGATAATTCCTCTTTCGTTTCGCTTCCCATTCTTGGAGATAAATCGGAGGGGAGGCATAGGAACAATCTTTCTCTTGACATTCGAGTATTGTAACACAGTATTATAAGCCTTTCACTTGGTTGTTATTGTGGGAGACTTGGTATAATTGCCCGTTATTTAGTTTTTAAGTAATTATGAAAAAAAGAGGAAAAGATGGGGAAATTAGTGTTGATCCCAGCTGTGTTGCTCTAAGAAGATCACTTGAGACCGTTGGTGAACAAGGAGTTGTTTTTTCCACGATTGTGGGTTGCCGTGGTTGCAGAATGACGATTATGGGTGGCAAGATTCTTCAATTGGAATTATTGAGAGACGGGAATTGTTCAAGAAGAAGAGAGGGTGTTTAGTTCTCGAGAAGATTTTCAAGAGTTTTTAAAACAATCTGAGTGGTTTTTGTCCAAGAGAATTTTCCGGCTTGTTTGGGGCCGAGTTTTTTATATTTTTGGTGGATTTTGGGATCAGTAATTTTGATCATAGCTCGGGTTAATTCTTTTTCTGATTCAGGATTTATGGTTAGACCAGACTCCCCTGCTACTTCGGGAAGAGAGGTGGTATTGGAGCAGATAACCGGGGTGCCGATCGACATGGCTTCTAAGACAGGAATACCAAAACCTTCGTAAAGGGAAGGTAAAAGAAAGGCCTGAGTATTTTTTAGAAGAGACCATTTCTCAGTTTCGGTGATAAAATCGGTGAAAATAACACTATCTTGTAATTTTAATTCTTGAACTGTTCGAAAAATGTCGTGGTAGAGCCAGCCTTTTTTACCGGCGATGACGAGCCGGGGTTTTAGTGCTTTAGAGCTTTGGTGCTTTAGGAAAAGAGCGAAAGATCTTATGAGAAGAGGGATGTTTTTATTTGGTTTCAGAGTTCCAAGACAGAGAAAGTAGGGTTTTTTGATTTTGAATTTTTCTAACGCTTTCAGGGAGAGACCCTGGGGAGGTTGGTCGGCGGCGAGGTGGGCGACGGTGATTTTACCGGCAGGAACCTTATAGTATTTTTGAATTTCTTTTTTGGTGAAGTTGCTGATGGTGATAATTTGGGTAGCTTTTTTGACGGAATAAGAGGTCCAGTTTTTTAGTTGATAAAAGTCTTTTTTTGTAAATTCGCGGGGAGTATGGATGTAGGAAAGATCCATAATGGAGCAAACTGTGGGGATGGGGGAAAAACGGGGAGAATAGTGACTGGGGGAAAAGAAAATATCAGGTCTGTCCGAAGTGGTGTAAAGCTCAAGGGGCAAGCGCCATTGGGTCCAGAATTTCTTAGGACCGATGACTTTGTATTTCCAGTTTTTGGTTTCCACAGGGAGGTCTTTGTTGGGTTTTGAGGAGAGATAGATGGTATAGCGGTTTTTTTTATCGATTTTATGAAGGCGAGTTAAAAGTTGAAAAGCAAATTGGCCGATGCCGACCTTGTTTTCTATGTTGGCTTCGTTGCCGTCGATTCCGATATGCATAAAGAGATTATATGTCAGGTTGGATGTGCTTTTCTAGTCTACGGGGGCTCCCTTAGGGTCTTTTCTTTTGGAGAGTTCTTTCCATTGCTCTATGTCTCTCCTGGTAACCCCTGCCCCGATAGGCAGTTTTGGTTTTTTTGGGATTTTTGGCTTGATGCCAAATTCTTCCAATTCTTCTCGACTAAGAGCAGTTGGGTAGTCGATGTTTTTAGGTCTTGGAGTCATTTGTTTAAATTATATATCTTTTTCTTTTTCAATGAAAGTTTTAGCCTGGATGAGATGGAAGTTTTTCGATTTGTTTTTGGATGGCATGGCGTTTTTTGATCATTAGGGGGGTTTTCAGGACAAGTTGGCCATAGATACTAATAAGGGAAAAGGGTAAGTAGTAAATTGATTTTGGGCCGTAGATTTTTATGGTTTGTTTGCAAAGGCCGGAAAGATTTCTGCCTCTTTCGACAAGAATGGGGATGAGATTTTTTAGAATGTCGTTTGAGGAATAGTTTTTGATGATAATGAAAAACCAATTTTTGGCGTCCATGCGGGCTCTTAGATTACCCATTTTGGAACTGGTTCCTCCACCGATGTGGTAAGAAATAGCTGAGGGGAGATAGAGAGTTTTATATTTAAAAAGACGGAGACGAAGGGCGAGGTCAACGTCTTCTTCATAAGCAAAGAAGTCTGGATCAAAAAGACCGACTTTGATAACGGTTTGGCGGTGATAGGCCACAGCGGAGGCAGAAGCGCCCCAGATGAATTTGGGTTTCAGATTTGAGGGAGCTAAGTAGTTTTGGCCGTTGGCGATGTTTTTGGCCTTGCCTTTCATAAAAAACTTGAGACCCTGGCTTTCGATCTTGGTTCCGTCCTGATTTAAGACTTGGCCGAAGATGGTGGCGATTTTGGTGTTCTGGGGATGGTCTTTGATGGCTCGATAAAGATGACTAAACCAGGAGGACTTGAGGGTAAGATCATTGTTCAGAATAATTACCCAGTCCCCTTTTGCTTTTTTGATGCCCTGATTGACGGCGGGAGCGAAACCCCGATTTCTTTTGTTTTTGATGATTTTTGCCGAAGGAAAGAGTTTTTGAACGAGATTAATTGAATCGTCACGAGAAGCGTTGTCGATCAGAATAAGCTCGGACCGGATGGCTGGAGGGAGTTTTTTGAGGGATTTTAAAACAGAAGGAAGACAGGTCTCAAGATATTTTTCTCCGTTTAGGTTGGGAATAACGATAGAAAAAAGCATGTTAGTTTTGGAGAGAAGAAAGATCGATAAGATCTCCTTTTTTGAGTTGCCGCTGGTCTGCTTGGCCGGCGTTTAGTTCGATAACATATTGAGCTAATTCCGGAGGTTGATACAGAAGATATCTACCGTTTTCGTCTTTTGATTGAGGGGGAACGGTTTTTTCCATGTGGATTATTCGACCATTTTGGGCTAGCCAAATTATATCGAGGGGAATATGGGTGTCTTTCATCCAGAAAGGTAGTCGTTGTTCAAAAGAGTAAGTAAAAATCATGCCGCAGTCTGAACAGAGGCTTTCTCTTTGAGACAGGCCCTTGGTTTTTTGGGCGATGGTTCTGGCTATTTCCAAAGTGTAAGTTTTGTCTTTGATTTTTATCTTGATTTTTTCGGGTGAAGTCCAGAAAAAGAAATAATAGGCAGAAGTGAGAGCGGTCAGGAGGGTGAGAGAAATGAGAATACTTTTCTTTTTGTTTTTTATTTTAAAAGATGGCTTAGGCATTTTTGGTCGAAATCAGAAATAATTTTTTTCCAAGAAAGATTTTTCTTTACATAATTGTATCCCATTTGTCCTTTCCGTGTGGCGAGAGCCGGATTCTTGAAAAGCTTGGTGATTTTTCCTTCAAGATCTTTCGGATTGTCTAATTTAAAAGTCAAACCTCCTTTTGTTTTTTCAGCTAATTCCTTGGTGGCGGGAAGATTAGTTACCAGGAAAGGAGTTTTTCGGGCCAGGGCTTCGACAAGAACTAGACCGAAGCTTTCGTGCCGAGAAGGAAGGATTAGAAAATGGGCTTGGTCCAGGAGTTTTTTCTTTTCTTGAAGATTGAAGTCGGTGATGAACTTGATTTGAGATTTGATTTTAGGGGGCAGTTTTTGAAAAGTTTTTTGAATTTGGGGAGTATAGAGAGTTTTCTTGCCGGCAATGATCAAATTGGTTTTTGGAGCCAGGGCGGAATAGG
>DAOUWE010000041.1 GCA_030667285.1 Candidatus Shapirobacteria bacterium
GAAAGGGTGGCAGAGCGACTTTTTTCGTCGACTACTGAATCTTCGGGCTGAAGTTTTTCGGCAAGAGCGGCATATTTTTGATATTCCTGAACAGGCCGGGTGTCAGGGGAAGAGATAATCAGTGGAGTACGGGCTTCGTCAACTAAAACCTGGTCGACTTCGTCGACGACGGCATAATGATGAGAGCGCTGAACAGTTTCTTTGAGATCTCGAGCCATATTGTCCCTAAGATAGTCGAAACCAAATTCGTTGTTTGTGCCATAGGTAATATCTGCCTCGTAGGCCTCTTTTCTGGTGATGGGCCGAAGATGAGCAAGACGGTCATCTATTTTTTCGGAGGGATCGGTAAAAGATGGGTCTAAAAGATGGGAATGGTCATGGATGATACAGGAAACTTTGAGGCCTAAGAAATCAAGAGCTATGGGGTACCAGCCGGTGCCGATGCGGGCCAAATAATCGTTGACGGTAACAATGTGAACTCCTTTTTCCTCCAAGGCGTTTAAATAGGCAGGAAAAATAACAGAATGGGTTTTTCCTTCACCGGTTCTTTGTTCGGCAATAAAACCCCGATGAAGAGCGACGGCGGCTTGAAGTTGTACGTCGTAGGCTTTTTCGCCAAGAAGTCGCCAGATGGTTTCGCGAACAGTAGCATAGGCATCGGGAAGAATGTCGTCTATTGTCTTGCCTTTTTTTAAGAGTTTTTTAAAGTGAGCGGTTTTAGCCTTTAATTGTTTGTCCGAAAGGGCGGAGTATTTTTTCTCCAGAGAGTTAATCTTCTCTACTGTGGGAGAAAGTTTTTTCAGCTCTCGACGATTGAAATCAAACAGACCTTTGAGTTTTTTGAACATAAGAAATGGGGTTATCTTTTCTTGCGGAAAAACTTCAATAAGAGGATGAAAGGAAGGATGAGAAGAATTAAGATCGGAGTGGTAAAGACGACAAGCCAAATGATGATGTTAACGGCCATTTTAATAATCTTCAAAAGAATGCGGAGGGCAGATTTGGCGACAGCCAGGGGGCGCCAGTCGTCTTCTGAGATTGGCAAGTACTCAAGTTCGGTAGAAAGATCGACAGTTATGGTAGACATGGCAATGTTTTTTTCGAGATAGTCAATGCGTCCTTTTAGTCTTTCGATTTCTTCTCGAACCCGGGTCAGTTCCCGTTGGACTCCTAAAATGTCGGAAATAGAGCCTGTTTTTTCCATGAGGGCCAAAAGTTGTTCTTCAGAGGCCTCTTTGTTCCTTAGGCGGGCGGAAAGATCGGTGAATTCTTCGGAGACGTCTTGGCCGGTAACTCTTTCACTGTTGACGGTAATGGCCAGATCGCGAAGCTCTGAGAGGCCTTCTTCAAATTTGGCCTGGGGAACTTTAAAACTAATTTGACCACGAAGATTTCCCGATTCATCTACTTCGTGAACGCTGGAGGAGATAATATATCCCTGGAGACGAGAGGAGGTGTCTGTTATTTTTTGAATTGATTCTCTGACATCTTTAACAAGAAGAGAAAAGAAAGCGTTTTTGATTTGCATAGATCCCGGCTGAATTTGAGGGATAACATCGTCTTGTTGAGGTGCTAGATTCTCGGAAAGAGCGGCTTCGGAGCGAGATAGAGCCAGATCTTCGTTTGCGAAATTCGGAAGGATGCCAAGTTGAGCAGATTTTTCTTGGATGCCAAGCAAGGGTATGGGATCGGGCCTTTTTCTTCCCAACCAGAAAGCAATGGAAAAAAGGAAAATAACAAGGAAAAGATTTTTTAAATGTTTCATTGATTGATTTTACCAAAACCGAGAAGAGGTTGCAGAATTTTGGGGATTTTTATAGATCCATTTTTCTGCTGATAATTCTCCATGATGGCAATCAGGACTCGATCGGTAACGGCGGTGGCGTTTAGGGCGTGAACAAAGGCCATTTTTCCCTCAAGACGAGTTTTGATGTTTAGTCTCCTGGTTTGATAGTCGGTACAGTTACTACAAGAATGAGTTTCTCGATAGCGATCTTGGCCGGGGAACCAAGCGTTAAGATCGTACATACGCCTGTTGGGCCAGGGAAGATCCCCGGTGCAACAGTGAGTAACTTGATAAGGAAGTTTAAGATCCTGCATAATTTCTTCTTGAAGAGAAAGCAGGTCAAGACAGACTTGGTCTGAGATTTTTTCGTCAGGTAGGGTAAAAACGTTCATTTCGACCTTGTTGAAATAATGGAGTCTGAACATGCCCCGAGTGTCTTTGCCGTAAGTCCCCGCCTCCATTCGAAAACAAGGTGAATAATTGACGTATCTTAAGGGAAGTTTGTTGGAGTCGAGAATTTCGTTTAGGTGATAAGGAATAACTGAGTGCTCGGAACTGCTGATGAAAATTAAATCGTCTTTTTTGAAATGGTAATAAGTGTTGTCGAGATCTTTGTTGTCGGTATAACCCATTTTCCGCTCGACACTCCCTTTGACCATAGCGGGAGGAATCATGGCAGTAAAGTTTTTGTTGGCTAGTTTTTGAAAAACGAAAAACATTAGGGCCATTTCAAGCTGAGCCCCTCGGCCCTTGAAGTAACCAAAACGAGATCCGGATACTTTGGAAGCTCTTTTGACGTCAATGATGTCCAAAGCCTCCCCAAGTTCCAGATGACCTTTGGGCTTAAAATTGAATTTGGGTTTTTTGCCCCAGGTTTTGATGAGTTTGTTTTTTGAATCGTTTTGGCCGACAGGAACATCGGAGGCAGGAAGATTGGGAATTTGAGCTAAAACCAGATTCAGTTGTTCTTCCAGGGCTTTAAGATCAGGTTCTACTTTTCTTAAGGCTTTCTTAAGATCGGTGCCTTCTTTCTTTTGGCTTTCGGTTGGTTTTTTCTTAATGGACTTTTGGAGCTGGTTTTGTTTTTGACGAATATCTTCAACAGTTTTTATGAGCTGGCGTCGTTGATCGTCGATTTTTTTCAGACGGTCCAGAACCTTAGTATCAAGTCCTCGATTTTTGAGAGAATTTTCGACAAGTTCTTGGTTTTCCCGAATAAGGTTTATGTTGAGCATAAATTTATTTTAACATTAGAGATCGAGATCCTGAGAGATTTCTTTCATGGACTCGAAACAAATTTCAATAAATTTGTCTATCGGAATGTTTAAGCCGTCTTTTTTCTCACATTCTTTAACTTCGTCTCTTCTGGTGCCGGCGGCGAAGCGGGGCTCTTTGTGAAACCTTTTAATGATGGATTTTAACTTAACGTCATTTAATTTTTTGGTGGGATAAACTAGAGCGACGGCAACGATGAGTCCGGTGAGAGAGTCGGCGCAACGGATAGCCCAACCGGCTTGGTTTTTGGGAACAGGAGCGGTGTGAGAACAATGATCCTTGACGATTTGATCAACGGTATCGGATATTTCCAAACCGTGTTTTTTCAATACTTCCCGGGTTTTTTGAGGATGATCTTTCTTGTAAGGTTCGGAATAATCTATGTCGTGAACTAGGCCGGCTAAAAGCCAGTCTTCTCGGACGGGTTCGTCTGTTTTGAGTTTGTTTTCGGCCTTAAGATAGTTATAAATCGCTCCCAGACAGACTTGAACGGCCAGAGAATGTTTATAGGTGTTGGGTTCCAGTTGTTTTTTTACTGCTTCTTTGTATTCTGCGAACATGGTTTTTTGAAATTAATAACCTAAATAATGCTGAATTCTAAGGCTGGAAGTTAGGAGGTGCTCGGCCTGGATGTGAAAAGGGTCTGAGTTTTTTTTAAGGTAGTTTATATCAAGATAATCTTGGATATTGGGATCTAGTTTTTTAAGTCTGGGCCAAGAGTCTATAAGATTTTTTAGAGAAGGGTTTTTCTTGGTTGGTTTGGGGCCAGTATGGTGACTAACAATCCTCCTGAGATCAGTGACAATGTTTAGAAGTTCAAGTTTTTTTTGGTCCATTTTATGAAAAGTCAGGAAAATATTTTTTAACAATAAGTTCAAACTTCTTTCTTCTTTCTGGAGAGAGTATATCAGGGGAAGGGTTGTCCAGGCTGGGTCTGATGTTGGCAACGGCGGAAAAATCAATTTTTTTAGTAGCAAGATCGACTCCTCCACCCCAAATATCTTCTTGTCTTGATCCCTCTTTTAAAAGGATTTGTTCGGCATCAGCGTGTAGGCGACAACCGCCGTATAAAATTTCGTTTTTAAGGTCGGCAACTAATTTTATATATCCTAATAGCTCTTGAGAAAGAAGGTTCAGTTCTTTTTTGGTAGGTGGAGAATTAATTTTTAGAATTGGCATTTTTGGGGTCTTTCGCTTTCTTTGTCTTGGGGCGCATGAGGGGAAAGAGAATGGTTTCTCTAATATTCCAAGTGTCAGTGAAGAACATGGTCAGTCGATCAATGCCGATACCGATGCCACCCAGAGGGGGCAAGCCGTATTCGAGAGCAGTGATAAATTCTTCGTCTATGGGATGAGCGTCTTCTTTGCCCTTTTTCATGGCTTTTTGCTCTTTTTCAAATCTGTTTTTTTGATCAACGGGGTCATTAATCTCCGACCAGCCGTCACAGAGTTCCATGCCGCCGATATAACCCTCAAAGCGCTCGACCCATCCTTCCTTTTCGGGGTGAGCTTTGGAGAGAGGGCTGGCTTCGGCCGGATAATCGATAACCCAGGTAGGTTCGGTAAATTTTTCAGGCACGAGATGATCAAAAATTTCGTAAATAAGAAGGCCTTTACTGATGTCTTTATCGACTTCGATTTTTTCTTTTTTGGCAAAGTCGAGAAGTTCTTCTTTGGTTAACTTGTCGGTGTTTAGGTTTAGTTTTTCTTTAAGAGCATCGGTCATGGTGATTTTGGGCCACTTTCCGGAAAGATTGACCTTCTTCCCCTTAACGGTTAGCTCTTCTTTTCCATAAATCTCTTTAGCGCAGTATTTCACAAGACCTTCGGTAACTTTCATGATCCGGTGATAGTCGGCGTAGGATTCGTAGTATTCAATCATGGTAAATTCCGGGGAATGATTGGGGCCCATTCCTTCGTTTCGAAAGTCCTTGCAAATTTCAAA
>DAOUWE010000068.1 GCA_030667285.1 Candidatus Shapirobacteria bacterium
AGATGATAAGCCAGAGGAGCATGAGGCGATTGAGTTTTTTATTTTTAGAAGAGAAAAGACAGGTGGCGAGACCAAGAAGAAGAAAGATGGCTTCGAAAATGTACATTTGGCCCATTTCAGGTACTTTGGACCGAGGAACCTCGTCGCCGTCAACGAAGAGAAAACGGCCGTTGGCGTGAGAGAAATAGTTTTGAGCCCAGGCCAGAGTATAGCCAATGACTTTATTGTGATGGATTCTGGTAACAAGCGTGGAACCTTGATGATGATTGATAAGTTCGTTAACGCGCCAGAGAGGACCTTGGTCAGCAGAAAGACCGACACCGGAAAAACGAACTGCTCCGCCGGTTTTTAAGAAAGAGACAGCGACAGGAAGACAGATAAGAATGCCGATAATGATCGGTTTGAGAAGTTTGTTTCTTTGAGGCCAGAGTTTTTTGAAGTTGAGAACGGAAAGACTAAGAGCGATGAGGGGGGCATAAATACGGGCAGAATGATAGAAATAAAGGGACAGGGAGAAGAGGATGGCGGAGACGATCAGGGGTTTTAGGGTGATGGATTTAGTGCGAATTGAGACCAGAAAATAATAAGTAGCCATGAGAGTGAGACTGAGAGCAGTCATGGATTCCCAGGCGCCACGAGAAAAATGAATATGCCAGGGTGAAATGGAAAGAAGCAGGGCAGAAAGAGTGGCTAGTTTGGTATTTTTTGTGCCTAGGAGAATTAGTCTATATATATAGTATATGGAGAGAAGGGAAAAGATGAGATTAGGTAGGCGAACGGCAAGGGGTGTGAGACCAAGGATTTTTATGAAAGGGAGGGCTAGGTAGACGTACCCCCCGGGTTTGAAGTCGCCGAAGGACTTAAAATGAAGAGGCCAGGAGATGCCATGCTCGTCCTTGCCGGTTTCCAACAAAGAATAGGCGTTGTAGCCCAAGGCGGCTTCGTCGGGGTTGAGAGCAGGATAAGAGCCAATATTGAAAAACCGAAGAATAAAGGCCAAGACGAAAATAGAAATGAGGAGCTTATTCTTTTTGAGCATAGTTTGAGAAACCATTAGTTTCGTAAAGATAAAAAGTGGAGGTATTGCCGATAGGTGAAAGAGGAGTGAGCTTAGAGAAGAAATCTTGATTTTTGTCTAGAGAGAGACGGAGAACATCTTCATGAGTGATGATTAAAAGCGCATTTTCCAGTTTGGAGTCAGTGTCCCAGTTTACGGGTCTAAAATGAATATTGTCTATCCTTTCTACTTTTCCGGTGTCTACTCCCCCGCTATCGGTTAGTTTGGCCTGAGCTTGATATTTCGCAGGCGGATATTGAGACCAAAAAAGATAATAAATATGAGGTTGGCCAAGATGACCAGAAAATACGACCTGATCATAGTGATTAATATTTTTGGAAACATAAACACTAGCTTGTTCATATCCATAGAGAAAGTCTTTGGGTGATTTTTTGACCATGTGGTTGTGGTACAGGTCAAGATAGAAAAAGAGGCTGAGAAGATAAAAAATGACTAGGGGGTATTTCAGAGAACGAAAGGCCTTGAGAGCGTACGAGAGACCGTAGGCAGTGAAAAAAGTAAGGGGAATGATTTGGCTCATGGACCGGACGGCATGAATGGAATCACGAGAAAGGGCGGAAGGAAGAGGTGAAAAGATTAGCCAGAGAAACATAAAAACAAGCAAAGGATCTTTTGGCTTACGAGGTTGGAATTTACGAATGGCTTTTAGAAAACCGATGGTCAAAAAGATAATGGAAGGATATAGAATAATACCGATGTATGGGGCAGAGTGACGAGGATTGGACCAATCTCCCTCAAAGAATAGATAGGTGGGCGAGAAGTGATTGAAATAACGAGAGGCTACGTTCCTGACAAAAAAGATTGGTTGGGAGTGTAAAAGGGAGTAGTCAAGGTTGTTTGATTCGGAAATGATAGTTTGGATTTCCGGTTCGGGACGAGGATAAGAAAAAAGACCGGTAACTTTTAACCTGTTGCCGGCTTGAGTGGTAAAGAGACTGAGGGCATAAGGAAAGGCAAAGAGGGCAAGGGGAAGGACAAAGCGGAGAAGAAAGTTTTTGTCAAAGAGTATTTTTTTAAGAGAACGGAATGAAGGATAAAAAGAAATCAGAAGAGAGAGGATGATAAGAAGGGTAATGAGCTTGGCTCCTTGGTAGGTGTAAAGAGAAGTGGCAAAAACCAGAGAAGAGAGTAAGAGAAATTTAGGTTTTAGGGGTGAGGTTTTAGGGGTGAGGGAGAGGAAAAAGAAAAAAGAGCCCAAAAGCAACTGAAAAGTTAGAATGTTAGTTTCCCAAGCTCCTCGAGAAAAATGAATGGCCTGGGGAGTAATGGCAAGAAGAAGAGCTGAAACCAAGGGAAGGGATTTATTTTTGGTTTTTTGAAATTTAGAAATTAGAAAGAAAAGGAGAATGGGTATAAGAGAACCGGCCAAAATGGAAGGAAGGCGAACAGAAAGCGGGGTGAGACCAAAAAGAGCGACGAAAGGAAGTGAGAGATAAACGTAAAAGCCGGGCTTGTAGTCACCAAAAGATTTAAAAATGATGGGGAGGAAAGTTCCGTATTCATCGCGAGCAGTTTCCAGAATGGAATAAGCATTGTAGCCAAGAGAGGCTTCGTCCCAAAGAAGAGGCGGGTAATTAAACCTGACGGTTCGGAGAGCAAAAGAGAGAAGAAAAATAAGAATTAGAATGATTTTGGTTTTTTTCATGGATATCTTATTATTTCAAAAACAAGTGATGAGTTGGGAGAAAAAATCGTTTCTTGGTGTTCTCCACCAACGTAATTTCCGGGAGAAGTAATGAGGAGTGTGTTTTGGGGATTTTCGGCATTGATTTTTTCTTTTATTTCCCAGTCGTTTATAAAACGGAATTTATCAAAAGCATCGACCCAGTACCAGTTGGCGTGGTAGTCCCAAATTTTGTCGGGGTCGTTTTGGTACGAGGCAGGATCCCAAGGCCAGTGGAAAAGAATAAATTCGTGAGGCTCTCCATATTTTTTGGTAAACCAAATTTGATCGTATTTATCATAATTCTTTTTAATGTGTTCAACTGCCTCTCGATAGCCCGGTTGCCAGACCCAGTCATAATTAAGACGATAACTAGAATACATTTTCACAAAACACAGAAAAGCAACGATCGTACAAAGAGCAACAGAGAAAGGGAGAGCCATCACAATCTTTGATTTTTCCTTTTTGAAAAAAAGAGTGGTTTGATATA
>DAOUWE010000070.1 GCA_030667285.1 Candidatus Shapirobacteria bacterium
TAAGTGATGGGGAAATGGCCTATTCTTGGGGAAGTACGGGGTCGGGATTTAAGTTTAAATTGTCTGACTTTGAAGAAGAGGCGGAAGAAGCAGATTTTGAGGAGGAAGAGGGGCAGTTTGAAGACTTTAATAAGGAATATGAATATAAGTGCAAACCCTGGTCGGTAGATCAGAGTAAGTTTGTGATTCCGGCCGGAATTGAATTTGCGGACATGGGGGAACAGGTGAAACAAATGGAGGAGCAGGCAGAGGAAATGAGCGAGAGTATGAAAGGGCTTTGCAATTCCCTTCCGGAGGCGCAGAGAGCAGAATGTCTGAAGAGTTTGGAAACAGAATAGTTTGGCGGAGGGTACAGGATTTCCCTCATTTCATTCGGGACTGACGTCCACAGGATCTTCGACTTACGACGTCTGGCTTCTCATCCTGTCTTACTGAAAGGCGGAGGGTACAGGATTCGAACCTGTGATTCCCGAAGGAAATCGCTTTCGAAGCGATCGCCGTAGACCACTTGGCTAACCCTCCAATGAGTATATTATAACCACAATAACGGTATAATATTGACCATGTTAAGAGAAAGGGCGTTTTTTGGTTCTTGTCATGGATGTTCCCCGGGCATCGGAAGTCCAGAAGGAGATCTTTGGGTTTTTTGCACAGAAGATAGACTCGCGGTTACTACTCACTTTGCTGAGGAAGGAAGGGTTGGAAATGGACAAGCAAAATATGTTCAAATGAGAACTAGAACTGTAGAAGGGGCAATTGCTCAGTGTGAGTATTTAAGACTATTCCTCAACAACTGAGATATTTTCTGTTTTATACAAGTTAAGTATTTCTTCTTGGATTTTTCCACAGGCTTCTAGCTCTTTTATCTCTTCCGGATCTTCACCCATCATCCCTGTGCCGCAGCTTCCTATCCAAAGTAAATTTTCTGGAAAAGCCTTTAGGGGGCACATTGCTCCTGCCTGGCAAATTGAAAAGTTTTGAAATTCTTGGTCGGTCCAATTATTTAGGTTGGGAGTGATTGTTATTTTTAATGAATTTATAATCTGATTTTTAACAGAATAAGTCCCTAGTTCTGCTTTGTATTGGATTATTTCTTCAGGATCTTCGGTGCATTTGTCTAGTTTTAAAATAGATTCCGCTTGAGTGTATAAATCCCAGTTTTCAATTTTTGCCCTTAGTACGGATTCCGGGGCTGGGGTGGAAGTTGGGAGGATAACAGTAGGAACAGGTGTTGGTTGGTTTTCTTTTTCGGCAAGCAGTTCGGCTAGTTGTTGGTTTTGGTAGTAAAGGATGGCGATGAGGGAAATGAGAGTAAGGATGAAAAGAGTTAGAAGAACAGGGACTAGTTTGGAACTAGTCTTAAGTGGAGAAGGAGAAACTGGTTCTGGAGTAATAGGCAGGTTATCCATTGATTTAGATTAGTTTATTGGTGTAAAAGTGTCAATGCTTGTACGGCCGATGGGGTATTATTCGAACCAGGGAGTGGACAGAAAAGTGAATGTTTAAACCTCTTACTCCTGGCCTGGGAAACCCCTTAGTCGTACTAGGGTGACTATTCCGGCAGCCGGTCCTCGTGCTTCTATAACTGCTTCCACTATCTTATGATCTTGGAGTAGTTCGGGGTTTCCACTCTTCGTATCACTCGTTACCTTTCTCCCTCTCTTCAGAATAGACCGAAGTGCTGCTTGCGCCCCATCGCGTGCAAGAATCATTGTTGTTTGTGCATGAACGGCATCCAGTTCTTTTTGCCTCGCTTTATCGCAGTTTCCTGGGCTTTTACTCATGACTAATTATACCCTACAATTCCGTATTTTATATTTTCCATTCTTTCCTTTAATTATCTCTCCGCCATGAAAGACATCTTCAACGATGGATTCAGATATCCCCCAGGATTTCATTTTTCTGAGTGTTTTTTGAGGATAGAAAAACCGAGTCATGTATTTTTTGTTAATGATTTTCGAACTATTTTCGTAAAATTTGGTATTCAAACCACTGTTCTTGAAAATGCACTGCTTTACTGATTTCTTCGTCTTCCATTTTTTCAAGTTCTGGAGGAACAATAATTAACTTATCATCATCGTCTTTGAGACGATGGATAATAGCAATACATTTCCCCCTTTCTTTTTTAACTGGTTTATCCACCCCCAAATAGTAGGCATCTAATTCTTCCCCGTCGGGAGCCTTGGTTCCAGGAATATAACCGTAGTTGGCTTCGTATAAAAAATTATGAACAGGGTGCTTGCTTTCTAGAGGCCGGTCAATGATTATCTCAACTTCTTTTCCTAAATACTTACGAGCCATTCTTAGAGTTATGGATGTTTTAGTCATGCCTTGTTTTTACTCTTGCACTTCTTCTTCTAGAAGCAAAGTAGGGTCTTGGGTGGTGTAGCCCCCCTCTAGAGCAATTACTTGACCGTTTAGATAATCGGATTCTGGTGATATTAAAAAATTGATTAGATTAGCAACATCTAATGGTTTGGCATTTCTTTTTAAAGGGTTAATGTCGGCCACTTTTTTGAAAAATTCATCACCGTTGGATTCGACCATGGGAGTCATTACCCATCCCGGGGCAATGGAGTTGACCCGTATCTTTTTATCGGAAAGAAGGAGTGAAAGAGATTTAGTAAGAGAGTTGACCCCACTTTTACTGGCGGCGTAGCTGGCAATGATCGCACCACCATAGTAAGAATCAGTAGAACTGATCATGATGAAACGACCATTTTTGTTTAGGTTGTTTTTGAATATTTTTGCGAGATAAAAGTTTCCGGATAGATTAACGGCGATGGTTTTGTTCCATATTTCCAGATCTTTTTTTAAGTTGTCGCCTTCGTGCTCTACTATTCCAGCACAGTTTATTAGAGCATCTAGTTTTATACCTTTTTTTTCTAGGTGATCCAATACTTTTTTGATCGATTCTGTACCTTGAAGATCTAGGTGTTGAGGGGTAAAGAGTTTTTCTTTTTCTAAATTTTTGGTATGTTCCGGATGTTGAAAATAGGTTCCAAAGACAGAATGACCTTTTTCTAAAAGGACGTGGGCAACCTTGTTTCCAATTCCACCGGAGGCTCCAACTAGAAGTATGTTTTTCATATAAGTTATTTTACCTTATATTGGTTTTGGGTCTTGTCGAAGAGAGTAGGGTGAATCTATCCTATCCTTAGGTGGAATGTATTAGTACAACTGCTGGGACGATTTTCGAACTGAAAATTGGTTCAAAA
>DAOUWE010000044.1 GCA_030667285.1 Candidatus Shapirobacteria bacterium
GAATTCATTTAAACTAATTTTGGCCACCAAGTCGATCGTGTCTCCGACTTTCAGATCTTGGTAAGACTAAGCTTGCCAAAAAGAGAGGGATTCGAGAGGAATGGATTCGGTTTTGGGAGTGACGGGATCATCAAGAAGAAGTTTGAGGTGGTTTTTGTCCCGACCGAGAAGTTGTTTGTCGATAACTTTGAGGTTTTCGAAATAAAAGGAGGGTTCGGGGTTTCCAATACCAAAAGGTTGTAGTTTTTGGATGGTTTGGTAATTTTTAAGATTAATCAAGGAGATTTTTGCCGAAGCATCAGCTTTTATTTGAGGCTCAAGTTTTTTTCCTTTGACCATTTTCTTAACGGTGACTTGAAGGGACTTTTTAAACTTTTTGATGTTTTTAGGGAAAATGCTAAAACCGGCGGCGGCAGAATGACCGCCTAGATCAATTAAAAAACCTTTATTGGCTTGTCGGAGGGCTTTTAAAATATCAAGTTCAGCAACGGAGCGACAGGAGGCTTTAGAAACAGGAGTGGTTTGGGAGATAACTACAGAAGGAAGATAGTGTTCTTGAGTTAAACGACCAGAAATGAGGCCAACAGTTCCGGGATTAAAATCAGGGGAAGAAACAAAGATTAGTGGAATGTTGGGATCTTTTTCTTTTTCATAAATGGATCGGGCAAGGGTTTGGCCGATGGTTTGTTCTTTTTGACGTTCTCGATTTTGTTTTTCGAGAAGCCGAGCATAAGTTCCGGCAGTGGCGATATCAGGACTGGCAAGAAGACGTAGAGAGTTGCCAGGGTCCCCTACTCTGCCGGCGGCATTTAGGCGAGGACCGAGAATGAAACCAAGATCATAAGCAGATAGTTTTTTTTGACCAATTGAAGTTATCTGTTTCAGAGCATTCAATCCGGGGCGCTTAGTGTGAGTCAGTGAATCGAGGCCGTGGTAGACAAAAGAGCGATTTATAGAAATGAGGGGCAGGCAGTCGGCCACTGTTCCCAGTCCGGCTAATCCATAATCGGCTGACCCAAACTCGCGGGCCAAGAACCAAGCCACTACGGCTCCACAAACAAGAGGAGAGTGAATGATAGAGAGAGCAGGAGGTAGTTTTTTTTCCGGTAAATGATGGTCGGTGATGATAAGATCGATTTTTTCCTTTTTCAAAAAAGAGGCGGCTTGATGAGCAACAATGCCATTGTCGACGGTGATCAAGAGATCCGGTTTGTAACTTTTGAAGATTCTTTCCAGGGATTTTTGATTAAGACCATAACCATCTTTTTCTCGATGAGGGACAAAGGATTTGACTTGCCCTCCTTTTTCTCGAAGAACCTCCCAGATAATAGTGGTGGCGGTTAACCCATCAACATCATAATCTCCATAGATAAGGATTTTTTCTTTGTTTTTGATGGCGATTTTTATTCTTTCTACGGCTTTTTTCAAATTGGTAGCGGAAAGCTTTATGTCTTTGGGAGTCAAGTTTTTAGGGTGAGGCGGTTTAAGAAAAGAGGGTTGATCGGCGGGTTTAACTTTTCTATTTTTTAGAAGAAGAGTCAAAAGATCATCGGAGGTGGTTTTTTGATCGAGGGTGACAGAGGAAAGAAGTTTTATTTTGGACATAAGGAAAGTATAGCGTAAGAAAAGGAATGGTAGAATTTGGTATGAAGGATATGGCCGGTATGGAGAAAAAGATTCCGAAAAAGGTGATTGATTTGGCTCAAAAGTTTTGGAAGGGAGGAGGAGAAATTTACTTGGTCGGAGGGGCAGTAAGAGATCTGCTTTTGGGCAGGAAAATTTATGATTGGGATTTTACGACTAATCTAAAGCCGGAAAAAATGCTTAAACTGGGAGCTAAGGCTTTTTACGAAAACAAGTTTGGAACGGTTTCTTTTTTGGACAAGAAAGGAAAACCACATCTTGAGGTAACTACTTTTCGGGCAGAGGAGGGATATTCGGACAAAAGAAGACCGGACAAAGTGATCTGGGGCAAAAAAGTAGAAGAAGATCTGTCCAGAAGAGATTTTACGATCAATGCGATGGCTCTAAAACTGGAAAAGGTGAAGGGTGGATTGAAGCTCAAGTTGATAGATCCTTTCTGGGGACAAGAGGACCTTAACAACAAGATTTTGAGAGCAGTGGGAAATCCCAAGGAAAGATTCACAGAGGACGCCCTGAGGCTGTTACGGGCGGTTAGAATTGCTACTCAGGTTGGCTTTACAATCGAAGAAGAGACTTTTAAGTCTGTTTTTGAAGAATCAAAGCTTTTGAAAGAAATTTCGGCCGAGAGAATCAGGGATGAGCTTTTTAAACTTTTGATGTCTGACCATCCCGGAGACGGGATAAAGTTGTTGTACTCTGCGGGGCTGCTTAAGCAGATTTTGCCGGAGTTGATTAATAGTTACGGACTGGCACAGGCTAAACATCATATTTACGACGTTTGGAATCACTCAATAAATGCTTTGGATGCTTGCAAGAGCGATGATCCAATAACTCGGTTGGGGACCTTGATACATGATATCGGGAAACCGGTGGTGGCAAGAGGAGAAGGAGAAGAAAGAAGTTTTCATAACCACGAGATGGCAGGAGCGGGTTTTGCTAAAAAGTTGAGTCAAAGATTGAAGTTGTCAAAAAAGCAAGCTGATAAGCTGTATCGATTGGTTAGATGGCATCAGTTTACTTGCGAAGAGAAGCAAACAGACAAGGCGATAAGGAGGTTTATAAGAAATGTAACTCCGGAGTATTTGGAGGACATGATTCACCTGAGAAGAGCGGATCGAGTGGGGAGCGGAGCCAAAGAAACCTCTTGGAGATGGGAGCTTTTTAAAAAAAGGTTGGTGGAAGTACAGAAACAACCGTTTTCGGTAAAAGACCTGAAAGTGAATGGTAAAGACGTAATGAGAGTTTTGAAAATGAAGCCGAGTCCGAAAGTGGGAAAGATACTTAAAAAATTGTTTGCGGAGGTGGAAGAAGACAAGGAGAAGAACAAGAGGGAGTATTTATTGAAGAGGATGAAGAAGATTATTTAGGTTTGTTTTTGTTTTTCTTGTTTTTTAAGTCATCCCAGAGAAGAAGCAGAGGGACGGCGGTGAAAGTGGAAGAATAAGTACCGAGAACAGTTCCTATTAAGAGGGCAATGGCGAACCAGCGAGTAGTTTCTCCTCCCAAAAGTGCGAGAGAGAAAAGCATGAAAATGATAGTCATGGAGTTGTTAATCGAACGAGTGAGAGTTTCAGCGACGGCTTGATTGGCCAAGCTTTTTAGGTCGGTTGATTTTTTCCTTTTGAGCTCTCGAACGCGATCATAGACCACGACGGTGTCATGAACAGAGAAAGAAAGAATGGTTAAAACGGCAGTAACAAAAAGGCTATCGACTTGGGCACCAAAGAAATGTCCTAAGATGGAAAAACTGGCGATAAGTAAAAACGTGTCGTGAAACATGGCCAAAATAGCAGAAATTCCAAAAACGGTGGCGGAGAATCGCTGACCGACATAGATAAGAATGGTTAAAGACGCCAGAATAACGGCAATGATTGTCTTTCTGATAAGCTCTTTGCCCAGACTAGGACCGAGGGATTCAAACTTTAATTCTTGATAGGTAGTTTCTTTTTGCAAAAAGGCTTCTTCGATTCCCATTTTTTGATCGAGAGAAATAGGAGGAGCTTTCAGGACATAGGCTTGGTCATAGTTTTTTTCAAGGGAATCTATTTCGATACCGGAAGAAACAGTAATGGTTTCTTCAACCTCCTCTTTGGTGAGATCTTTTTCCAGCTTGAACTCCCAGTTGGTGCCACCTGAAAAATCTATAGAATAAACAAAACCCCAACGAACGATGGAGTAGGCACCGAAAAAAATAAGAAAGAGAGAGGAAAGAAGATAGAAATAGCGAAAGCGCATGAAATTCATAATAGATTTTAGGTTTTAGCTTTTAGAGTTTTATCTTTAATTAATAAGCGTAAAAAAGTGCGGGTAACGAAAATACCGGTAAAAAGACTGATGAAAATTCCGAGGATCAAGGTGACAGCGAAACCGCGAACCATGCCGGAACTGTTTAAGAAAGACCAGTTGAAAGGGTTGAAAAGGATGAAGCCGGTGATAAGAGTACAGGTGTTAGCATCCTTGATAGAGTCCCAGGCGCGACCAAAACCCAGCTCCAGGGCAATGACACGGCTTTTACCGGATTGGATTTCTTCTTTCATTCTTTCAAAAATCAAGATGTTGCTGTCGACGGCCATGCCGACCGAGAGAAGGAAACCGGTGATACCCGGAAAAGTGAGAGTGATGGGAATTAGTTTATAGAGAGCGAGGGTGATTAGGCCGTAGACCAAAAGACCCAGGCTGGCAATTATTCCCAATGTTCCATAATTTAAGATCATGAAGAGAATAACGACTACTATTCCCAAAAGGCCCGCCTGCATGCCTTTTTGAATGGAGTCTTGGCCCAGTGTGGGACCGACGGTGCGGTGTTCGATGAGGTTGATCGGTACCGGTAAAGCACCGGCGTTCAGTTGAGCAACCAAGGCCTTTGATTCCTCTAAAGAAAATTCACCACTAATAACGGCCATTCCTCCGGTTATTTTTTCGTTGACTGTGGGAGCAGAAACCGGAAATTGATCAAGGAAAATGGCAATACGTTTTCCGGACATTTCTTCGGTAAGTTTTTCAAAAAGACTGGCTCCTTCGCTGTTAAATTCCAGAGAAACCTGTGGCTTTCCTGTGTTTGGGTCAAATTGAACAACAGA
>DAOUWE010000037.1 GCA_030667285.1 Candidatus Shapirobacteria bacterium
CGGTCGAAAAAGGTGCCACTCTACAAGAAGCTTTTCATCTGGCCGATTCTATTCTCAGTCGTGGTGTGCAATCTATTGCCGAACTCATTACTACTCCCGGACTCATCAATCTAGACTTTGCCGATATAAAATCTATTATGCAAAACTCCGGCACCGCCCTCATGGGGGTAGGGGAGGCGGAGGGAGAAGGGAGAGCCAGAATGGCTATTAAAGAGGCTGTTTCCTCTCCTCTTTTAGACATGGGGATTGACGGCGCTCGAGGCATACTTCTAAATATCACCGGCGGGTCCGACCTATCCATTCACGAAGTTGAAGAAACTGCCAATACCATAACCAAAGACATGGAAACCGACGCCAATGTCATTTTCGGAGCCATAATCGATCCCACTCTCGAGGGAAAAGTAAAAATCACCGTTATCGCCACCGGCTTTGATCAAGACCGTCAGAACTTGCGAAGAATAGTTCGACCCAAAATCATTCATTCACAACCACCGGTCTCGTCCGCAGCCAAAATCGTCAAAAGCAAACCCTCCTTTGAAGACTCTCCTCTTTTAAAAGACAAGGAAATTCCAGACGGAATAGAAATCAAAACCAAACTAGACATTCCTTCGTTCTTGAGAAATACTCGACAATAAACACCATGTCTAAAACAAAACCATTCTTTCAAACTGTAATCTCTCAACCGGATTTTCCGCGGCAAGAAGAAAAAATCCTCGACTGGTGGAACAAGTCCGGCCTCACTAAAAAATATCTCCAAAAAAATAAAGACAGTAAGAAAAAATTCTCCTTTATTGACGGACCAATAACCGCCAATAATCCCATGGGTGTCCATCATGCTCGCGGAAGAACACTCAAGGATGTTTTTCAACGTTATAAAAATCTTCAAGGTTTTCGTCAGCGTTTTCAAAACGGATTTGACTGTCAAGGTCTTTGGGTAGAAGTCGAAGTAGAAAAAGAATTCGGCTTTAATTCCAAAAAAGACATTGAAAAATTTGGTATCGACAAATTCACCAACGCCTGCAAAAATCGAGTCAAAAAATACGCCTCCATTCAAACCGACCAATCAAAACGTCTAGGAATGTTCATGGATTGGGAGAACTCTTATTACACCATGTCTCAAGAGAACAATCTTCACATTTGGCATTTTTTAAAAATAGTAGCCGACAAAAACTGGCTCTCCAAAGAAAAAACCTCCTCCACCTGGTGTCCTCGCTGTGAAACAGGACTTTCCCAACACGAGCAAACCGATGGTTACCAAGAAATCACCGAAACTTCCATTTACGTAAAATTCAAAATAAAAAATCGAAAAAATGAATATCTTTTGGCCTGGACCACCACCCCCTGGACTCTATCCGCCAACGTCCTTTTGGCTATCAACTCAGAACACAAATATGTAAAAGTCGAAGAAAAGGGCAATACCTACTACCTAGCCAAAGATTCTGCTAAAAGACTTGGCTTCAAAAAACAAGAACCCTTTGACTCTAAAAAACTTTTAAATCTCGAATACGAATCCCTTTACGACATTCCGGCCCAAGCCAATGTTCGCCACTATGTAGTAGAGTGGGACCTGGTAGACCCGGTCGAAGGTACAGGTATCGTTCACGTAGCTCCAGGTTGTGGAGCTGAAGATTTTGATCTGGGCAAAAAGTTAGGTGCTGATTTCCTGGCTCCCCTCAGTGAATCCGGTCATTTTCTGGAAGGTTATCAAGACTTAACCGGAAAATACGCCCACGATGTCTCTGATCTGGTTATCAAACACCTCAAAAACACCGGTGCTTTTTACCGTCAAGAGTCGATAACTCATCGCTACCCCTTCTGTTGGCGATGTGGCACCAAATGTCTTTTTAGATTAGAAGATAACTGGTTTTTAAATTGCGAAGAAATCCGTCCTCATCTTAAAAAAGAGGCCAAAAAAGCCACTTGGCTCCCGAAATATGCCGGAAAAAGAATGCAAAACTGGTTGGACAACATGGGCAATTGGATGATCTCTCGTAAGCGCTTCTATGGTCTCTCGCTCCCTTTTTACGAATGTTCATGCAAAAAACTAACTGTCATTGGAAGTCTGGAAGAATTCAAAAAACTTGCCGTCGATCCCGAAAAAGTGGACAAACTGCCTTCACTTCACCGTCCCTGGATAGACGACATCCTTATCCATTGTCCCCACTGCCAAAAAAAGGTTAAACGAATTTCCGACGTAGGGGATTGTTGGCTGGACGCCGGTATCGTTCCTTTCTCTACTCTCAAATATCTTTCTGACAAAAAATACTGGGAAAAGTGGTTTCCCGCAGACTTCATTTCTGAAATGACCGAACAGGTTCGGCTTTGGTATTATTCCATGCTCTTTCAAAGCGTGGTTTTAGAAAACAGAATTCCTTACAAGTCCGTTCTCAACTATTCGGAGGTTCGTGACGAGAAAGGGGATCGTATGAGTAAGACCAAAAAGAACGGCATCTCTTTTGACGACGCCGTAGGAAAAATGGGAGCCGATGCCATGCGCTGGCTTTATTGCAGTAAAAAATCACACTTAACACTCAACTTCGGCTATTCTGTTGTTGATCAAGTTAAAAGAAATTTCATTCTTCTATTCTGGAATACATATAAATTCTTCGTTAGCCACGCCGACAACCAAAACTGGACACCAACAAAAAAAACCAAATCCAACCATGTTCTGGATCGCTGGATCTTATCCAAACTTCACAACCTCATTAAAAAAACCACCGAGGCTTACGAAAAATATGACACACCAACCGTCACTCTTCTAACTGAAAACTTTGTGAACGATCTGTCCACCTGGTACATTCGTCGCTCTAGAAATAGATCAAACTGCTTACCCGTACTCCATGAAGCCCTAGAAACTCTTTCTGTCCTCACCGCTCCCATTACCCCCTTTCTATCTGAAGAGATTTGTCAAAATCTGTCCGGTAATGGATCGGAATTTAATCTTAAAAACTCCGTCCATCTAAAAGACTGGCCTCAAGCCAAAGACTCTCTAATTGATCTTGACCTGGAAGAAAAGATGGATCTCATCAGAAAATTAACCACTCTCGGACATCAACAAAGACAAAAAGAGGGGATTAGAGTAAGACAACCTCTGGGCTCGGCAACCCTTTTCACTCCTTCCGGTAAAAAACCAGAAAATCTAGAAGATCTCCTAAAAGAAGAGCTTAATGTTAAAAAGCTTATTTGGAAGAAAAAAGAAGAGCTCGCTGTCGATCTAGACACCAAACTAAATCCGGAACTGATCTCTGAGGGTCAAGCTCGAGACATTATCAGAAAAGTCCAAGTTCTAAGAAAAGAAAAAAACCTTGATCTCAAGGCAAAAATCAAACTTTACTTGCCCGAATGGCCAAAAAAATTCACTGATCTTATTAAGGAAAAAACTCTAACCGCAGAAATCTTAAAATCAACAAATTTTAAAATCGAAACTGAATAACTCTCTGTGCCTATCAAAAAATATCCACTCTGGCCATTTTTTGTTTCTCTCTTAACTCTGGGATCACTCAGTCTTCTCACTATCTCTAGTGTCGCCCCCGAACTTCTTTCTAGACAAATTCTTTATTGGATAATCGGCATCACTCTCGTCTTTCTTGTTCGAAAAATCAAAATCAAGGCCTTCATCAAGTCCCCTTACCCTCTTTTAATTGCTTCTGTTATCTTCCTTCTTTTGCCTGTGATATTTAATCTAAACACCCGTGGAACTCAACGCTGGATTAACATTGCTTCTTTTTCTATTCAGCCATCTGAGTTTGTCAAACCTCTCTTAGCACTTTTCGTTATTGTTGTCATCCGAAAAGAAAAACAAAATCCAATCAAAGCCTATCTAAAATTATCTCTATTAATCATCCCCCTGCTCCTCACTTTTTGGCAACCGGACCTGGGTACCGCTCTCGTCATCGCTTTCACTTCCCTCTGTCTCCTTATTGCCGGAAAAATTTCACTTAAGCCCTTACTCCCTTTGTTACTAATACTAACCGTCATCGCCCCCTTACTCTTTCGTTTCGCTCTTCACGATTACCAAAGGGAGCGATTAACTTATTTTCTAAATCCCCAAAAAGACCCCCTTGGTCAGGGATACCAGCTCACCCAATCACAAATCGCCATCGGATCCGGTGGTCTAGTGGGACAGGGCTACAAAAAAGGAACTCAAAACCAATTATTTTTCCTCCCGGAGAAACAAAACGATTTCATCTTTGCCGCCCTGGCGGAAGAATTGGGCCTTATCGGCACCTCTATTCTTCTATTCGCCTTTCTTCTTCTTTTTGTCAGCCTTCTTAAAACGGCCTTGAAAAAAGAAAATGAAATCAAGCAACTCTTTACTGTTTATCTACTTGCCCAACTCTGGTTCCACACTACAGTTAATATCGGCATGAATTTGGGCTTAATGCCTGTCACCGGTCTTCCCCTGCCTTTTGTTTCGTTTGGAGGCTCGCATTTATTAGCCAACCTTTTAAGTCTCGGTTTCGTCTCTTCCAAACTATCACTAGATTCTTGAACATCTCTTTTGTATAATAACTAGCCATGAAGCACGCTGTCCTATCTATATCCGGTTCTCAATACCTCGTTGAAGAGGGAGCTATTCTAACAATCGATCAACAAAAAACAAAAGAGGGTGAAAAAATAAGTACTCAAGATATTCTTCTCTACGCTGACGACAAGGAAACTAAAATAGGCACACCAAAACTTGAAGACTTCGAAATTAAATACCAAATTCTTAAAAATTACAAAGGTAAAAAACTAAGAGTATCCACCTACAAAGCAAAATCTCGTTATCGTCGAGTTATTGGTTTCAAGCCCTGTCTTACCGACATAAAAATACTTTCCATCGACAAAAAGAAATCTAAAACCTCAAGCTCAAAAGCTAAAAGCTAAATATTATGGCCCATACAAAAAGTCAAGGAAAAACAAGACAAAAACCACCTCGACCGGGAAAAAGACTTGGTGTTAAACTCTTCGGAGGCCAAGTCGTAGATGTTGGTCAAATTATCGTTCGACAAAGAGGAACCAAGTACAAGCCTGACAAAAACGTAGGATTGGGAAGAGACCATACCATTTTTGCTAAAAAACCCGGAAAGGTCCAGTTTGGCAAAAAAATGGGAAGAACCACTGTTTCCGTCATTTAAACCATTCCAAAATCTTTTCACTCACATTTTCACACTTGATAGCAGACGGCCTCCGATGATAATCTTATCTATATGGCCAAAGCGATACTTCAAATCACAACCACCGCCCTTCAGCCCAACCCTCTCCAACCCCGAGGAATAATAAGTGA
>DAOUWE010000035.1 GCA_030667285.1 Candidatus Shapirobacteria bacterium
ATTCCACCAAACTCTTTAACGGGAATGGATTTAATTTTTGTTTTTATCGTTGGTTCCACAAACGTAATTGTCATTTCGTCTTTTCCACCAAGACTCTCACAATCATCCTCGATTAAGATGTCCGGAATTATTTCCTCCGCTATGTCTTTATATTCTTGTCCTTTTTGACGGAAAAAGACTTGGCCACTTGGAAAACCGTATTTGTTTAATACCTGCTTGTCCTTTTCAAAGTCATCTATTGTCTCGTGTGAGCTTAAATATAAAATTTCTGATCCCTGGTCTTTCCATTTTGTTAATTTTTCAACGGCGTTGCCTATCGGAACATATGAGGCATAGTCATGCACGGACTTTTCTTGGTCTTTTGCTTGCCGAACTCTGTCAGGTCTGGAAACACCAACTGCGTTTTTGTGCATTATGGTGGTGCCGTGTAAAAAAACTAATATTTTCAAATGTTTTTTGATTTTATTCATTGCTTAAGACTAGCACGCGTCGTGGTTTGGGGGACGAAGGGGCGAGGAGGAGCGAAGAAGTAATAAAAAGCCGTTTTTGTAAAAAGAAATCAACTTGCTTTTGGAAGTAGCTGTTTATATATTTTTATTTTGTCATTCAGCCTCATTGCCGCATAGCGGGGAGAGGGAGATGGCAAGCCGACAAACTCAATTTCTGTGTGACGGGTAGCAATTTCTTTGAATATTTGATTAAACCTTTTCTCCACAAAACGACTAGTAAAAAAAACTTTTTGGATTGGATGCTTCTTCAAAATTATTGAGATTGCTTTTGTGTTGTAGACAAAGTTCGTTAAATTTACGTCGAGATTACTCCCCCTTCGTCTTTCACACTGGTAGATAATATCGGCCATGGCCATGCCTAGACCCCCCAGCAAGTTTGTCATATCTTTCTTGGTCTGCAAGCTGATTCCGTAGACTTCCTCCAATATTGGCCAAAATTGATTTCTTCCGCCGTTTGAGTAAAACCAGATGTAGGCGGCTTTTTTCTGCTCGTCAAATGCCTCCTTGGCAGTAAAACTTCCCAAAATTAAATACTTGGTGGTTTTAGGAACGAAGTTACCGAAAGCGTGTGTTTCTATCATTGTTAATTTTGTGGGTTAGGTTCTTTGTTCTTTTATATAACTCATTATATAAAAAAAAAGAGGGGTTAGGGGTGAATTTTTTGAGGTGATATTTTTATGTGTGCTTTTTCACAAAGTTATAGAATGGTATAAAGGAATCGTTTCTTTGCTTTATGGCATTTACCGAAATGTTTTTTGGTCTTATTCATTGCTTAAGACTAGCACGCGTCGTGGTTTGAGGGACGAAGGGGCGGGGCGAGGAACGGGACTCTTGTTGGATCAGTTTCTTTTGATAGTGAGGTCGTCAACACATTTTTCGCCGTTCCAGCATTTGGCTTTACCACAATCACAACAGGGAGTTATTGCCTGGAGGCAAATCGCATTTTTGAAATCGCATCGATCTCTACATCCATTTGGACACTCACTCCAGTATCCCCCACCCCTGTAACAATCGAAGTGAGTAAATAAATTAAAAAGCTTGGGGGCCAACAAGACAATGACTGGAATTAAAATTATGGTTAATACTATTTTTTTCAAATGCTTTTTGGCTTTATTCATTGTTTAAGACTAGCACGCGTCGTGGTTTGAGGAACGAGGTGATGGGGCGAGGAGCGGAGAAGTAGGGAAATTATCTCTTACGATAATAGATCCTTTCTTGTCGAATTATATTACCTTCTCTTGAAAAAAGGAGTTTTTTATCTTTTGCCATTGCTATTAATTTAGAATTTATTTCTTCAACTAGGTCTCCTAAAGATTCTAGATTAATGATGGTACAGTTGTCTTTATTTTTCTCTTTTCCGTCCCAGGCATATTTTGAAAATACTACCAATCTTCCTTTCCCTTGTGTCACGGTAAAATGGTGACAGAGAGATTTGGCTGTTTTTTTGTTCGTCCGGCCGTTGGGAATATTATAGAGAGAAAAATTATGAGCAAAAGAGCACCTCAATGCATAAAGGGCATGGATGGTTTTTTCGTCAAGATTGGTAAAATTTTTTAATGTGTAGATAAAATTGTTACTATTCTTGCTTTTTCCACCAATTCTGAAGAGTAGTCCAATTATGTCAATAACAATCAGATATCCCAACGCGCCTAACCAGTTACCGTGATCTTTTGCTAATTTTCTCCCATTATTAATATCTCTCCCTGTCAGTTTTCTGGCACCATTTATTGCGGCCCTATAAGAAGAAATAAACTCTACACCATTTTTTTCTCTTGCAGGACTTAATAAATCTAGTGCTCTTAAACTAGCCAAGACGTTTTCCATTTATAGATAATTTTCCTATTTTGTTTAACTCATTATACGCGAAGGGAGATTGGCGGACGGGGAACAGGGCTCGTGCTGGATTAGTTTCTTTTGATAGTTAGGTCGTCGACGATGAGGTTTTGGGGTTGGTCAATGCAATCAGCTATTAACCTGGCCACATCTTCCGGATCAAGATAGTTTTTCATTTTCTTTTTGACCTTGGCGTTTTTGTAGAGGGCGGTATTCATCTTGCTGGGATAAATAGCCGTGGTTTTGATTCGAGTTGGCTTGAGCTCTCTTTGAAGGTTTTGATGAAAACCATGAAGAGCGAATTTGGTGGTACTGTAGAGCGTTTGGTTTCTTTTGGGAAGTTTCCCGGCAGTGGAGATTATGTTTACAATGTGGCCGAAATTGAGTTTTTGCATATAGGGCAAAACAGCGTGAGTAAAAAAAAGAGTACCTTTAAGATTGGTGTCTATGAGGTGATTAATTTGATCTGTTGAATGGTCGGTGAAAGATCCTTGAGTGTAAACGCCGGCACAGTTGATAAGAATGTCAATTTTTGAAAAAAAGTTGTGGATGGTTTTTATGGCGACTTTGACTTCTTCAGAATTCCTGATATCCAGGGGGCAAATGATTGATTTTCCACCGGAGTTTTCTATTTCTTTTTTAATTTTTTTTAATTTAGGCTCGGAGCGAGCAAGCAGACAAACACCTGCTCCCCTTCCGGCCAATTCAAGAGCGAGGCTTTTTCCTAACCCGGAACTAGCTCCGGTGATAATAGCAACCTTGTTTTTTATTTTCATCTTAAAGGTGTTTCTTTATGTTAGCATTGTGGTCTTCGAGGGTGGTAGCGTAATACATCTTATGATCATTGCCGGTAATGTAGTAGAGATAATCGGAAGAGGTGGGATGAAAAGCGGCGTAGAGAGAATTTGACCCGGGATTGCAGATCGGGCCGGGAGGAAGGTCCGGATAGAGATAGGTGTTATAGAGAGAGTCAATTGAAAGATCGGCTTTGTAGATGGGTTTCCAGTACTCCTCGGGGATATTCTGACTGTCTTTGGCATATTGAACATTGGCGTCAGTTTGGAGGGCCATGCCTATTTTTAATCGATTTTGAAGAATACCGGAGATCATCTGTTTGGTTTCGAGAGTACGGGCTTCTCTTTCGATAATAGAAGCAAGAATAAGGCCTTGTTGTTGGTTGAGAGAGCTTGTTTTATTTTCTTGAGCGAGAGTGATTTTTTTCTGAAAATTTGTCTCAAAGAGAGGGAGGATGTTTTCCAAAGTGTAGTCTTTGGGAACGAGATAGGAATCAGGGAAAATCGTACCTTCTGTTTCTTTTTTGAGAAGAGCAAGTTCTTCTTTTTTAAACCCAAGACCTAAGAGATATTGTTTTATTTCTTCTATACGCCAGCCTTCGGTGACTTTAAGCCAATAGTCCTGACGTCCTACGGAGAGAGTTTTTATGGTTTCTTTGAGAACAGAAGAGGGTGACAGATTGAAGGATCCGGCTTGAAGTTTGTTTTGCAGGCCCTGTTGATAAGTAAGGAGAAGAAAAACAAATTTGTTTTTAATGAAATTATTTTTTTCTAAACGAGAGGCAATGATATAGAGAGAGTCTCCTTGGTTGACCACAAAAGGTTTTTCTTCTCCGTTTGGATCTACCGGTTGCAGGCCTCGATAGAAAAAAATGAAGAAAAAGAGAAGCAGAAGGGCGGAAAGACCCAGAAGAATAAGCAAGAGGCGCAGAAAGAAGGGGGTTTTTTTAGATTTCTTCGAAGAGTGCACGGCGGTAGGTTTTTTTCTTGCTGTCATTGATAAAAATGCGACCACACTTACAAGTTACCTTTTTGGTGCCGTCTTGTCGTTTTTCACTCTTTCCTTTTTTCAAAGGATTTCCACAGCCCACACAGCGACCTTGAGATAATAACCAAGCTTGGATGGGAGAGATAATGTTTTTGAACATTTGTGATAAAAACTAGTAAGTTATAAAGATTGTAATTTTAAATTCTTTCTAAAATATAAGCAGCGGATAGAGCGTCTTTTTCCGCTTTCCATTTTTTTAAAGATTTAGATTTAAACTGAGACCAAGATTTTCTAGTACTTAGAGTTTCGTCTACTGTTTCTAGAGGTAATTCTAGCATCTTTTTAAGTTTTTGAGCAAAGCTCAATGTTTTTTGAGCCATTTTCCCCGTAGAAATACCCATGATTATTTTTTCTATTTTGTACTCAGTACAGATTTCTTGAATTTTTTCAAAGGTTTTTTTATTGTTTTCGACTGTTTTAAGGGGGGAAATAACTCCCTTTATAGAAAGGGCAAGTCCAATATTTTTTAAACCAAAGTCAATGCCAAGCAAGTTCATGTTTTAGTTTTAATCAACAATGCGGGCTTGAATGATAAGTCTTTTAAGATAAGTACCCGGAGGAGTGCAAGTAATAAGGGTAAGTGTACGCCGATCAAAGCGTTGTTCGAGAACAGAAAGATCGGAGGGCAAGACTTCGAAGATTTCTTCAATTCGATAGGTGTAGGTAATACCGTCATAAGTAATATAGATCGGGTCGGCAAGATTTAGGGTGTAAAGAGTAGAGAAAATAGTGTAGTAATTCCGAGATTCAAAAAACTGTGGAAGGACAGAATGACCAAAGATAACGGTGTTGCCTAGTTGTCCCGGTGGAGCGGTGTTGGGATACTGAATAAGACTTTTTTTGAGGTCTTCATTGTCGGTACGAACAAGGGCGTGATTAATTTCAAGTTTAGGAATACTTAGATTGTATTGGGTAGGTAGAGATGAGCCGTCATCGGGAAGAGAGGTTTCGGAACCGGTTTCGAACCAAGAAGAGATAAGACTGTAGTCTCGGGGATTGATTTCCTGAGCGTTAACATCTATATCGCCAGTATGTAATTTTTGATTAAAGGAATGAGTAGACCGAGGATCTAAGACAAGAGAAAAGCGAGTCGCGTAAGAAAACTGATAATCAAGAATGGGGTAAATGGCAGAACCCAAAAGGAAAAGACCAAAAAATAAAAGACTTAGAGAAATGAGTTTTTTAGCTTTTTTATTTTTGATAGAAATTACTGAGTTTTTTCTGGTTTCTTTGACGTATAAATAGGTCATTACTGGTTTACGTCAATCTTAATGTTTTGAAGCCTTCGGGGCAAGGCCTTAAGAAAACCAGGTAATTCAGGTTGATAGGTCAGAGTATAGCGATAGACTCGAGGGACAGATTGAAGCAAGTCGAAGGCTCTGTCTTCTTTTAGGCCCAATAGATCTTGAGCCAGTTTTTCAGTGTCGATGAGAGGGATGGCGGTGGCGGTGATGAGAATTTCTTGGTCCTCGGAAACAGAAACGCTTATGGTTTCGAGATCAAGGGTTAAGTCGGAA
>DAOUWE010000088.1 GCA_030667285.1 Candidatus Shapirobacteria bacterium
AAAAAAACCTCCTGATAATTCACCAAACCGGTCACGAAAATTACCAAAAAGTTAAAAAACAAGCCGAAAAGATACCCCTGTCGGCAAGCTCCTACTATCCCACCCCCTTTATTTCTGTCAAAGAAATCGGCTGGGTCCTTAAAAATTCTGATCTGATAATTTCTCGATCAGGAGCCAACATTAGTCAGGAAATCGCCGCCCTTCACCAAAAAGCCATTCTTATTCCTTTGCACGGTTCACAAAATAACGAACAAGAAAAAAATGCTCTTTGGGCTAAAAAATATGCTCCTATAAAAATCATGAAGCAAAACACCCTAAACTCCGAAAGTCTCTTGAACCAACTATTAAAAACCCTTAGTCAAAAAACAACCAAAAAATATCCTCCTCTTCATTTTGAAAAGGCCTCGGAAAAACTACTAAAACTAATCCGAGAAATATCTCTTCAATGAAACAAAAAAGCCGACCAAAAAAGACCATTCTCTTGTTTGTCTTCATCGTCATTTTGCTTTTCTCACTCTTTCTTTTTGTTGAAAATAATGATTTTTTCAATTCTTCCAAAAACCTAAACCCTTCTTCAAACACTGCCGACTTCGTAAAAAAACTTAAGATCTCTCTCTACCAGGCCTCTTTACCCCTTTCCGGTGAAATAAAAATTTATCAAAGCAGAAATATCGTAATCTTTCACACAAAAGATAATGTTCGGGTAATCTTTTCTCTCGAAAAAGATCCTTACTTTCAAGTTACATCTTTACAACAGATTTTAAAAACAGCTAGAATGAATACAAAACAAATAGAGAAAATAGATCTAAGTTTAAAAAAACCATATGTCACGTTCAAAGATAATTAGCGGAATCGATATTGGTAGTACCAAAATCACCACCGTCATCGCTCAACATTTTCCGGAAGAAAACAGATTAAACGTCGTTGGAGTAGCTTCACAAAAAAGCAATGGTTTAAGAAAAGGGCAAATCATAAACATCGAACAGGCCACTGAGACTCTGACTCAATGCGTTGACGCCGCCGAAAGAATGGCCGGTTTCCAAGTAAGTAGCGCTCTGGTTGCCATTTCCGCTCCCCACATTGAATCTCTAAACTCGCAAGGGGTAGTTGCTATTGCCAACCCTAACGGAGAAATACAAGCAGATGATGTTGTCCGCGTGATTGAAGCGGCCAAAGCCGTATCTCTTCCCTCATCCCGAGAAATACTACACGTCATTCCTCGTCAATTCACTGTTGATGGCCAAGAAGGAGTCATTGATCCGGTCGGCATGACCGGCGTTCGACTTGAAGTCGAAGCTCATATTATTTCCGCCTCTTCTCCTGCTGTTAAAAATCTGACCAAGTGCATCAACGAAGTCGGTATCGACATCGAATCCTTAGTCTATTCTGGATTAGCCACCGCCGAAGCAGTCTTGACTAAAACCGAAAAGGAATTGGGCGTAATTTTGGTCGATATCGGTGGCACTAGCACTTGCCTTACAATTTTCAACGAGTCTTCGCCTTGCTATAGTACTGTTCTTCCTATTGGAGCAGTCAATATTACCAACGATCTCGCCATCGGCTTACGCCTTTCTTTGGAAAAGGCAGAAAAAATAAAACTAAAACTCCCCAAAATCAAAAAGGATAAAGACGGACAAAAAGAAATAAATCTCAAATCAATCGGTATCAGTGATAAAAGAAAAATAAACTTCAAAACCGCCGTTGATGGAATAATTAAACCCAGGGTAGAAGAAGTTTTTTCCATAATTCAAGAAGAAATTAAAAATTCTGAATATGGGGGAACCACCCCCGCAGGCCTTGTTCTAACCGGCGGCGGATCCCAAACTATCAACATCAAAAATTACTGCCAAAAAAGCATCGCTCTGCCCGCTAGAATAGGCACCCCTAAAGAGATCGGCGGAATAATCGACGACATTCTTTCCCCGCAATACGCCAGCACTATCGGCCTTCTTCACTACAGTCTCAATCAAGACCAAGATTCAAAAACCTCCTCATCGTCTTCTTTCAAAAAAAGAGGCCTTCCCATGAAAGGAGTTTTCCACAAACTAACTGATATAATTAAACCACTGCTTCCATAAAAATTAAACCTAAAAAGAAAAATAAAAAGTGGCTTTCATAAAAACTCTCCCTAACCAAATAGCTCAACTAAAAGTACTGGGTGTTGGCGGTGGTGGCGGAAATGCTATCGACTCCATGATCGATGAAAACAACATAAATGGCGTGGGTTTTGTTTCTATAAACACCGATTCTCAAGCTCTTCTTTCTTCAAAGGCAAAAATTAAAATCCAAATCGGTGAAAAAATCACTCGCGGACTTGGCGCCGGCGGCAACCCCGAACTAGCCTCCGAGTGTGTCAAAGAATCAAAAGAACGAATCAAAGAAATACTCGAAGGAACTGACATGGTTTTCATAACCGGAGGCATGGGCGGAGGAACCTGTACCGGAGCCGCTCCTAAAATTGCCAAAATTGCCAAAGACTTAAACATTCTCACCATCGCCGTCGTTACCAAGCCTTTTAATTTTGAAGGAACCAGGCGCATGGTTACCGCTCATGAAGGAATAGAGAAA
>DAOUWE010000007.1 GCA_030667285.1 Candidatus Shapirobacteria bacterium
CTTCAGGAAAAACGAGGTCGACTTTTTGGTCTTATTACCATTCACAAAGAATCTTCCTACAAAGACATATCCACTATCGGGAAAGAATTAATCTCTTTTTTCAACGAAGTTTATTTCAAAGACAGCCCGGATTCTATTTTTGATCATCTTAAAAAAACTCTCAAGAAAGTAGGGGAAGAGCATCCGGTTTTCGTCGAAGGAAGCCTAAAGACTTCTCTTGTTGTTGCCGTTCATTACCAAGATTTTGTTTACCTCGGAACTTATGGCAATGGAACCATCAAGCTTATTCGAGACCAAGAATCAGTCACTCTTATTCCTGATACCAAAACCGATCTTCAAGTAGTTTCCGGACAATTAAAACCACTCGACCGTTTTCTTTTTTTAAACTCTCATTTTCTGTCTATTTTTCCCTGGGAAAGCCACGAAGACAAGTTTAAGGACAAAGACTCCGGTGTTATCAAAGAATCCCTTTCCACCCTTGTTTATTCACAGAAAGATTCTGCCGATTTGTCCGTTATTATTCTTGACGTCAAAAAAGATGAAACTCTTCTTTCAGAAGAAGACCCTTCTCCGCCGGCTCTTGCTTCACCTCCAGTCCAAACCACTCCTCCGAAAAAAACACGAAAACCTTTGTTTAAAGGAAAAATCAAACTTCCCAAAGTTAAAGTTCACGATTACCCCATTCCTCAGCTAGACCGCCGTCGTCGCGTTTCTGCCATCATCGCCATTGGTTTTTTGATCCTTCTTTTTACCTCTGTTTACTTTGGTAATCAAAAAAGACAAGCTGATCTAGCCAATCAAAAATATCAAGACCTAAGCCAACAAATCAACGATCGTCTTTCTACTGCTCAAACATTGAAAAATCTTGATCTTGAAGACGCTCTGGTTATTACCAAGGAAGCCCAGAGTCTTTTTCAAGAACTGGAAGAGCTAGACATTAACTCGGAAGAAACTTCCTCTCTTAAAACCACCATTAATACTCTTCTTTCTCAAACCGGCCAAGAGGGAACCTTTTCTCCGGATCACTTCCACGATCTCACCTTAATAAGATCGGAAATTAAGGTTAAAAGCCTGTCTCTTGAAAACTCCACCCTTTACCTTCTGGATTCCGACTCTCATCGCATAGACCGGCTTGATGTCAGTAAAAAATCTTCCGAACTTGTTTTAAACAATGATGAATTATCAAAGTTTTCTCAAATCACTGCCTCCAACAACACCATTTATCTTTTAGGAGAAGACGGAATCTACAAAACCACATCTTCTTCTCTTGAGAAACTCGTTGAAAAAGATGACTCCTGGGCAGATCTTCTCGATATTACTTCCTGGGAAGGCAAAGTCTACGTTCTCACTAAAGACAATATTTACAAATACCCCCTTACCTCTTCCGGTCTAGGATCGCGCCAAGAATGGCTCAAAGAAAGCTTAGACGTTTCCACTCCCACCGCTCTAGCTATAAATGGAAAAGTTTGGGTTCTGGGTAAATCCGGAACCGTTAAGCCTTATTATCTGGGCAGGGAAGACAAATACGAACAATCTTCAATTGCCGTCATCAACGACGCCGGTCACCTCACCACTCACCCCGATCTGGATATTGTAGTTTTCACCGACCGCCAAAAAGATATTTATCTTTTCGATAAAGAAGGAAAATCTATTGCCAAATACTCCACTGATCTCACCATTCTGGATCTTGTTCTCGATGCTTTAAATTCTCGTCTCCTGATTCTAGCCAACGACCAAAAACTCTACCAAATCACCCTTAACTAATCAAAAATCTAAAATTACTACTGAACTTTTTGTATCACTCTTGGATCGCAAACATAACCAAGAACAGTAAAAACATTGTCTTCCAATCTTCCAACCGCATACCCCTCGCTCGTTTTACTTATCCCGGGATGGTCACTAGGAGCATATTGTTCTTCGTATTCAGGCAATGTGCCTTCTCCGGTCCAGTTTTGAGCCTCCGTCGCCACCCTGATGGCTGTATAAACGCTTCCGGGTTCCATTTTAATCGTTCTATCTCCAATAGAAATCATTTTTCCTCCGGTAGCATGCAGGTTCACATGCGGATATCCTTCAGCCACCTCCACCTCCACCATTTCTCTGCTGATAATCTCTCCTAATTTTCTGTCGCTAGGCGTTTCTGCTCCAAAAGGAATATCTCCTGATTCTCTCTCTTGCAAAAAATGTGATGCTCCAACCTTATCCACTATTTCCGAATCATAACGGACTTCTACTAATTTTCCTTTTCCCCCTTCCTCCAGCAATACACTCCCTCCATCGCCAATTTCTTTGAAACTACCCCCCCAAACCTCCGGTCCGCATTTGGAAAGAAACGCCGCCGTCCCTGCCACCACTGCCGTCTTTCCCGCCAACCCCAAAGCCTCTCTTTTGGTCAATTTTTTTTTATTTGGAGGCCCATTTTTTATTTCCCCATTCATTTTTCGATCAAAAATTTGTAACTAAAAACATTCTATCACCACAAAAAAATATTATATCCCATATTATCAAGACAAGCAATTTATTATCCGAAATAAGCTAAAATACACTCATGCATTACAAGAATCGCAATGCCTCTGATTACTCTGTAGTAGAACAATTTGAAGCAGGCCTGGCCTTAACCGGAGCCGAGGCCAAATCTCTGCGCACCCAGGGCATTTCCTTCACCGATTCCAAGATTTTAGTCAAAAGCACACTACTCACCCTTGAAAATGTCCACATCACACCTTACATATATGCCTCCCAAGCCACCACCGACGCTACTCGCTCCCGGCCCCTTCTTTTAAACAAATCCCAAATCAAAAAACTTCTTTCCTACCAAAAACAAAAATATGCCATTTACCCCATCGCCATTTATAGAAAAGGCCGCTGGATCAAAGTTAACGTTGGAGTAGGTAAGCGCCTCAAAAAACACGAAAAAAGAAAAATCATCACCGATCGGGAAGCAAAACGCCAAATCCAAAAACGCCTCAAACAAAAAAGATAGCCTATATTATTGATATCCCTGCCTGACTCTGCTATAATACCACTCATGGAGATGTCCTGATTCGACGGACAAGAACTTTAAAAAACCGCCGGCCTACTTTGAGAATAAGTAGTCAAACATTCTCAAAAAAACATGCCAAAGCTGAAAAGTTTGGTGAATCCGTAAAGGCATTTACTGCCGGTCTCTTTGATTTCGGCAACGCCGGAGCTTCTGCTCCTGCTTACGCCGTCTGCTAAGAGCCACAGATTCCATCCGCTTAATTCTCGTTTGGAGGGATTAAATCGGGTGTTAACTTATCTGAACTGCTGTTTATATGATTTCGGTTTTATATAAACTAAAGATGGACCTCGGTCCAACCAGCCGACAACCCTTTTTTCCTTTGTTGCTTTGGAGAAAAAGGTAATAAGTAAAAAGCAACTACGCCGGTAAACGTTTTCAAAAATCTCTTTTTCGGACCTCGGGTCACTCCCGAGCATCTCCGCCTTCGGTAAGCATCTATACTTACCTAATGCTTCTCAACCTTCTTTTTCCTCGCAACTGTTATCTCTGTAAAAAACCTGGCCTCTATTTCTGCACTTCTTGCCAAAAAAAACTTCCTATAAAAAAACACCAGTACCGAAACAATCCGGAGCTTTCAATATCTCTCTTTGCTTATACTCCAGCCATTCGTTCCGCTCTTCATGATTTAAAATACCGTTTCGTCACCGATCTGGCTCAAGAACTTGCTACCCTATCTACAAAAACAATAAAGACTCACTACAAAGATTTTTTAGTCCACTGGCAAAAACAAAACTTCGTTTTTTTGCCCGTCCCTCTCCACCGCCACCGCCACAACTACCGTGGCTTTAACCAAACCGAAATTTTGGGAAAACTTATCGCCAAGAATCTAAAACTCCAATACAAAAATCTCTTAATCCGCTCTCGTCCCACTCGTCCCCAGTACAAACTATCCAAAAAAGAACGTCTTCAAAATCTCAAAAAAGCTTTTTCTTTCTCAAAAAAAGAACATCCCGCTCCTCAAAACTATTTGTTATTTGACGACATCTTTACTACCGGCACCACTCTCTCTGTGTGTTGTCGGGTTCTAAAACAAAACAAAGCCCTCAATGTCCACTTTCTCACCCTCGCCCGTTAGCGAATCTCTGCCTTTTTCTCTTTAATAAACGTGCTCCAGCCCTCTATAAACTCCATAATCGTCGCAAACGGCATGTCAACAAGAACTGTAAAAAACACACTTGCTATGTTGTACTCTTTCCACTTCTTAGAAAGCCATTGACCGATTCTCCCAATCGGTACCGAAATCGTATCTATCAAAAACTCCCAAAAACTCGGCTTGTCCTCTACTACCAACTCTTTTGCCCTTCCTCGAATTATAATTGCCGCAAACACCAACACCGCCACATTCAAAGTATCTATATACAAAGACGTAATCGGAATTTTGGCCCAACTAAACACTCGGTACGTTCCCCACAAAGAGAAGCCGGTTCCTAAAACATACAAAAAACTTATTAAACTTTGTAGAAAAAAATTTCTCTTTCCTCTCATTTTAATCTCATAAACATCCTCTCTCTTCTGTTTAAAAATCATTTTCTGCATTTCCTCTCTCACTTTCAGAAGGTTTTTTTCTTTGGGTAGTCTTACCAGTGCTACTAAAACAAACATTACCGCCGTTGGCAACATTATATCTACAAACATGGCCAGGCCATTAAATTTCCCATACAAAAGTTTCGCCAGTGGTACCTCAATAATGAAAAGCGATACCGCTCCTGCTACCAATACTGACAGAGTAGAAAAAATCGCCATTCTAAACAACCTTTTTTTCAATGTCGCGTATCTCTTTCCATAAAACTTATCCACCATCTTCTCTAATTCTTTTGGGTCAATGATATTCTTAGAAATCTCTTCTGGATTTTTTTCAAAAGAATTCAAAATATCTCCCAAAATCAAATACAAGGTGTCATACTTTTCACAAACCCCATAAAAATAACCACCCAGAGGATGGGCAAGATCTTTCTCTAATCCTTTCTGTATTTCTTCAATTCTTTCACCCAATGCTCTTACCCCCTCTTCATTTTTGGTAAACCATTCTGGATACCTATATTTCAACAAATGATAGTTAATAATCGGTGCATCCAGGTGATACAAGGTTTTATGTACCGCTATATAAGTTTGTATCATTTTGTCGTCATCACTTATTTTTTTCTTCGGATTAACCTCAATTCTTTTATCAATCATCTTCGTCATAAACTCCATCATTAGATTTTCTTTTAATGGGGGAGCCAAAATCTCTTCGATTTCACAAGCCGCAATCTCCAAAAGCCAGTTATAAAAATTAACCTTTTTCTTCAATCCCGATTTTGACCCATTTCCGGACAAAGGACTATTTTTCAAAATATACGCATATTTTTCCAACACCTTCTGAACTTTCACCAATCTACTCTTAGGAATTTCGTTATTCGGATAATGCCCGCCTCTTATCAATTCTCCAACCAGTGGTTCTGCTACCTTTTCTGTTTTAACATCGGATATCAATCCCAATCCCGCCACTCCTCCCAAAAGCCTTCTCTTCAAAACCCTCTCTGTTGCCGTTCTTCTGATTAAATGCTCCTCTTTCCAGTCAACAATACCTCTCACTTTTTCATAAAAAGAGGCAACCCTAGACGCAATTTCATCTACTTCAATTAAAGCTCCTCCTTCATGTTCTCCTTCAGCAATTTCTTTGTATTCTGATATTAGCTCTCGCACCAGTTTATGAGCCCCTTTTTCCTCCACGTCGACATCCTTTTCCTTTTCGGAATCAGTTTCTGTTTTCTTTTTACCGTCGCCTTGGTCATTCAACCAAAATAAATCTCCTCGCATGACCACTATTTTACCACCTTCGCCCTTTTTCCTGTGATAAACTTGAACCATGACTGTCAGCAAAGAAAAAGAACCCTCTTCTTCTGCTCCCGAAACCCTGATTTCTCCCGTCACCGAAATACCGGAAAAAGTGAAAGTTAGAAAGGAAGTTGAAACTTGGTTGGAAAAAGTAGAGAAAACAACCACCACTCTCCCTAAAACTGTTACTGATGACCAAACCGGCCAACCCTTGGTTTCCCCCGCCGATCCTCAAACACCTCAGATCACCCTTCCCTTAACCAAACAACAAATCGCTACCGGCGCCAAGAAAAAAATAGACCAAGCACTAAGATGGCTTTCTGAATGGTGTCTCCGAATCATTAAGATTAAGCAAGCAAAAGTGTCTTTCAAAAAACAAAAAAATGACTCAGATCAATAGTCTTTTTGACCAGCTTCAACAACTTTTTTTCGTTCTAATTCTGCTGGTTCTAGTCCTAACTCTTCTTGCCGTTATTTTTTATCTGGTTTTAGTTTGGTACAAATGGCGTGATCGAGAAAGAAAATCCCTAAAAGCAGTTCTCTTGGTCGTAGCCGTCCCTCAAGAAAACGAGGTCAAAATCGACGCCATGGAACAACTGATTTCTTCCCTTTATTCTCTCTACTCCGGAGCAAAAATAAAACCACTCAATCGGTTTAAAGCCCAAACCTCCATCTCTTTTGATATTGTTGCTAATTCTAAAAGCATCAAATTTTATATCTCTTGTCCGAAAAACAAAGTCGAATTAATTGAGCGTCAGATCCACGGTATTTTTCCCGGAGCAGAAATCCAAGAGGCTGACGAATACAATATCTTTACCGAAAAAGGAAAAGTCCAATATGCCTGGCTAGGTCTCAAAAAACAATCCTTTTATCCTTTAAAGACTTACAAAGAACTCCCCACCGATCCTTTGTCAGGTCTTACCTCTGCCATGGCCAAGCTTCAAGAAGGGGAAGCAGCCGCTGTTCAAATGGTTCTCTCTCCTACCGAGGGAACTTGGAGTTCTGAAGGCAGGGCCTTCATTAGCTCAACCAAAAAATCTGAAGCTGATCCGGAAAAAGCCAGTTTCAAAGTAGACGCTCGTACCCTGGAAGCCATCGAACACAAAACCAAACAATCAGGTTTTGAAGTCGCCATTCGTATTGTTACCTGCGCTCCTCAAAAAGAAATGGCCAAAGCACATCTTGACAACATCAAATCCGTCTTTTCTCAGTTCAATTCCAGCAACAATCAACTAAAAACCAGAAAAATACGCTTTCCATACAGTTTTATGATTGATTTTATTTATCGCTACCCCCCTGTTTTTTGGTGGAAAGGAAAAACGGTCCTTACTCCTGATGAAATCGCTTCTATTTTCCATTTTCCCAACAAAACCATAGAAACTCCTAACATTTATTGGGTTTTAGCCAAACAAGCAACCGCTCCGACCAATGTTTCCAAAGAAGGAATTTATGTCGGAGACAATGTCTATCGCGGCGAGAAAAAAGAAATTCGTGTCAGTCAGTCCGATCGTCAGCGTCATTTCTACATCGTTGGCCAAACCGGTGTCGGTAAGTCCTGGCTTTTAGCAGACATGGCTCTTCAAGACATCAAAGCCGGTCGGGGAGTCTGCTTTATCGACCCTCATGACACCTTCGAATCAATCCTGGAGCGCATTCCTCCTGAAAGAGCAGAAGACGTTATTTACTTCGATCCTTCTATGGTCGATCGCCCCATGGGCTTAAACATCATGCAAGCCAAAACCGAAGACGAGAAACACTTTATCACTTCGGCCATCATTAATCTCATGTATAAACTTTACGACCCTTACAAAACCGGTATCGTCGGTCCTCGTTTCGAACATACCATCAGAAATGCCATGCTTACCGTTATGGTTGAGCCTGGTGCTACCTTTATCGAGGTTGTTCGCTGTCTTACCGACCCCAAATATGTTCAAGAACTTCTCCCCAAACTCCAAGATCCCATTATCAGGCGCTTCTGGACCGACCAAATTGCTCAAACTTCTGACTTTCACAAATCCGAAACTCTAGACTATATCGTCAGTAAATTCGGTCGCTTCATCACCAATACCATGATGCGCAATATCATCGGACAATCAGAATCAGCTTTTGATTTCAGAAAAGTTATGGATGAAGGAAAAATTCTTATTATTAATCTAGCCAAAGGAACCATCGGAGAAGAAAACTCTGGCTTCCTGGGTCTTCTCCTTATTCCTCAAATTCTCATGGCCGCCATGAGTCGTCAAGACATTCCTGAAGAAGAAAGAAAAGACTTCTATCTCTATGTTGATGAGTTTCAAAACTTTGCCACTCCGGATTTTGCCGTCATCATGTCCGAAGCCAGAAAATACCGTTTGAATCTTACTGTTGGTAACCAATTCATTTCCCAAATGGAAGACGAAGTAAAAAACGCCGTTTTCGGCAACGTCGGAACAATTTGCTCTTTCCGTGTCGGTATTAACGATGCCAATTATCTAGTTCGCCAATACCAACCCACCTTCACCGAAAAGGATCTTCTAAACATTGAAATTGGTAATGCTTATTTAAAAACCATGGTCAACGGTAAACCGACAGAGCCGTTTTCCGTCAAAATAACCGCCAAAGAAAGACAGAAACCAGCTAACAAAAAGCTCTCCGAAATGATCAAGCGTCTTTCCTCTCTAAAATACGGTCGCCCCAGGGCCGTTGTTGAATCTGAAATTACTAAACGCGCCCGTCTCTAACAGTCCTTACAACTCTTTCAGTTTTATCCCTTTTTCCTCTTTCTCTTCTTTCTTCTCAATCAGACCAAGATATTTTTCGGTAGTAGAAATTCTTTTATGTCCCACGATTTTGCTAACTACATCAATCGGAACTCCGGCCTCTAATTGATAAGAAATAAAAGTATTTCTCAGGTCGTTTACCTTTCCACTCTGAATTTCCGCTTTTTCAAAATATCTATTCAAAAGACTTCTTATGTTTCTTACTAGCAAAGGACGACCGGTTTTGGTAACAAAAACTTTTTTACTCTTGCTTTCATATCTTTCCTCTTCAATATAGCCTTTCAATGCTCTTTTGGCAGAAGGATTCAAAGGAACACCTCTTTCCTCATGACTCTCATAGGCCGATATTGTAATTTTATTACTTCCGATTTCGGAAATTTCCAGGTTTGCAATTTCAGAGATTCTAAGTCCTGCTTGCAACATCAATTCCACGATTGCAGTTGCTCGAATATCATTCCTGCAGGCATCTCTCAAGGCCATGTATTCAATGGGCTTAAAAACTCGTGGTTTATCATTTTCGTACTTTGGATGCTTAATCTCTCTGGATGGGTCATCGTTAATTACACCCTCACTAACCAAAAACCCAAAAAAGTTCTTAATAGAATTTAGCTTTCTGGAAACCGATTTAGCCGTATAATTGTCTTTTGAAAGGTTTTTCTTAAAATTTTCAATATGAGTCGAACTTACCTTTGAAACATCAGTGATTGAAATGGATTTCAAGTAATTAACCAACTGCGAAACATCGCCCTTGTAGGCTACAACGGTGTTTGTGGACTTTCCTTGCGAATTTAAATGATCTACGAATTTTTCAAGACCTTTCGCGGTAGAATAAATATTATCTTCTCTTGTCATAAAAATGAACTTTGTTTATACAAATAAGTTTAGGCAGTCAATTAATCTTATAATATCATAACTGAGGATAGACAACAAGCTTCAATAATAGTATGAGTAAAAACCAAAAATCCATCTTTTTTCTTCTTATTTTCCCCCTAACCCTTTATTTAGGCATTCGTTCAGCAAATCACATTAAAAATCTTATTGAAGCCCAAAAAACAGTTTCTCAGACTCATCAATCCATAAATGATTTGAAAAATAAAAACCGTCTTTTAAGAGATTCACTCTCTTTTATCGAATCAAAAGACTTTTTGGACCAAGAAGCTCATGAAAAATTTGGTCTTGGTGGCGAAAACGATACCCTTTTAAACCTACCCCAATCTTCTTCAGACAGCAAATTCGACTATTTTTATCCTTCGGAAGAAAATGTTCCGCCTCCCTCCAACCTTTCTCTTTGGATAGATCTATTTTTCTACGAGTAGCAGGGGGGGGATTTGAACCCCCGACCTCAGCGTTATGAATGCTGCGCTCTTACCAAACTGAGCTACCCTGCTAAGATTTCTAAATTGTACCAAAAAACCGCCCTTTCAGACGGCTTTTTCTTGTTGCGGGGCTAGGAGTCGAACCTAGTCTGTGAGATTATGAGCCTCACGTGCAGCCGTACACTACCCCGCACATAGCTTTGTTGTCAAAGTATGAAATTTTATCACGCTTTGTAGAAAAAACAACCTGGGTCCGGATTTCCCTTGACTTTCTTTCTTTTCAAAAGTATTCTGAACAGGGGAACAATGCTCACAAGATTATCTTAATACAATTCACTTATGACAAGAATAAAAGATTACCGAAAAGCTATCAATCTTCGAAAACAAGGAAAGACATATAGTCAAATAAAGCAGAGGTTAGATATTCCCAAAAGCACCTTGTCCGGCTGGTTGGGTGAATATACTTTAACCAAAAAACAATTAACAAATTTAAAAAAAAATATTAAAAAAAACAGATTCCTTGCCATAGAAAAATGCCGTATAACGAAAAGAAAAAAAAGAGAGGCAAGGCTGAAAAAAACTTACCAAAAAGAAAAAAACAAACTACTACCCCTATCTCAAAAAGAGCTATTTCTATCAGGACTCTTTCTTTACTGGGGCGAGGGGGTGAAATCATTAAAAGCCTCTCTGAGTCTTAACAACACCGATCCTCGGGTGATGAAGTTCTACTTGTATTGGTTAATTGAGGCACTCAGAATTCCCAAGGACAAGATAAAAGTAAACCTTCACCTGTACAGAGATATGAATACAAAGAGGGAGCTAAATTACTGGAGCAAAGAACTCAAGATTCCTTTGGATCAATTTACCAAGCCTTACATCAAGAAAAGCAAAAAAACCGACATTGATCACAAAGGTTTTGGTCATGGCACCTGTGGTTTGCTCATAAACAAAGTCAGGTTAAAAGAAAAAATAATGATGGGTATCGAGGCAATTGCTGACCACTACGCCGAAAAAGTACAATTTATTAGGTATAATAATCAAAGCAAAAACGGGGGCCAGTAGCTCAGGTGGTTAGAGCGCGGTTCTTATAAAGCCGAGGTTCGGTGGTTCGAGTCCACCCTGGCCCACCAAAATGAGCAATTAGTCAATGTCAAATCATACTAGTGTTGCAAGAATGAAAAAAACACAAAAAGCAAACAAGTCTCTATTAAAAATTCTAATCTATGTTTTGGCCTTTATTGCTTTTTTAGCTTTTGGGGCTTTAGGATTGGCTTATAGAGGAAGAATAAGTATTATAATGCCTTTTGTAGCTAAATTAATCACATCCAAAGAGATGATTGTTAAAGGTTGCGCTAAAGATGCAACCACTAAAAGTGTTATCCCTAATCCCAAAGTTACAATTTATTGCCAAACTACAGGCTTAAAAAATTGCGAAAGTTTTCCCGATGGAAACTTTGCTTGTAAAACAAGAGTTCTTGAGGGAGACCAGTGTAGAGTTAGTGTTTTATTTCAATCTAGTATCTCTGGGAAAATAAAGGAGGCAGGCTTAGGTCGTTATCTTAGTGCTCAGCCCAACCAAACTATAGATTTGGGAGACTTATTTGTTCCTCTAGAAAGTAAAGAAAAGCAGATTGAGAATGTAGAGGCTTATAATCTCTC
>DAOUWE010000034.1 GCA_030667285.1 Candidatus Shapirobacteria bacterium
ATCGTGTCTTTCAGTCCCAAGAAGAAAGACAAGATTTTTATCTCTTCGTCGATGAGTTTCAAAACTTTGCCACCACCGCTTTTATAAAAATAGTTTCCGAAGCCAGAAAATATCGCCTTAATTTAACCGTCGCCAACCAATACATGAATCAACTGGACCGAGAAATCCAAGACGCCATTCTGGGAAACGTCGGCACTCTTATCTCTTTTGTTGTTGGATCTCAAGATGCCAGGATTCTCAGTAACGAATTTGGCTTTAAGCAGTTTCCCCCCGAAGAACTAGTCAAAATCGGCCGTTATCAAATTCTTTCCAAACTATCCTTAGATAATCAAACCACGGATCCTTTATTTGGCAGCACCCTTCCTTTGCCCGACTGTAAAAACAAACAAAAAGAAAAACTAATCAAACTCTCACAGGAACGTTGGGGCAAACCCAAAAAATAAAAAGCTCTTGAAATCCCCGTCCTTAGTCTTTATAATCCCTTCACCGTTAATCAAATAATTATTCAATGACTTCAGAAAAACATGAGTAGACCAATAAACCCGGAAGCACGTCAACTCATTGGATGGTATGTCGATAACACTCGCAGAACAGAGCCAAAACCTTCCCCACGAACTCCTATCGAATTAGATTCATACCTAAATTGTCGACACTGCAACAATCGAAGACGCTGTGTCCGAGAAAACATTGAACCAAATTCCACTCATTGCAATCCCTCACCCCGCTCAAACCAACACCTCTCCTAACTCGGTTTTTTCCAAGCCGCCCATTTACACTTGGGATAATCACTACAACCAAAAAAGGTCTTTCCTCTTCTGGTCCTTCGAATCACTCCCTCATTTCCACAATCCGGACACTTAAATCCCGCTTCTTCCACAAACTGAGCTGTATATTTACAATCCGGAAACAAAGAACAGGACTTAAATTTCCCAAATCTTCCCACCCTAATTACTACCTCTCCTTTTTTACAATCCGGACATTTCTCTCCTGTTTTTTCCGTCTTTATTTTTACCCTCTCCGCCTTTTTTTCAACATTGGCTAATTTTTTAGAGAAAGGACCCCAAAAAACAGCCAGTAAATCCTGCCATTTCTTTTTTCCTGAAGCAACCTCGTCCAAATCCTCTTCCATTTGAGCCGTAAACGGCAAATTAACCACATCTGAAAAATATTTCACCAAAAACTCATTCACTGCATCACCCAAAGCTGTTGGTAAAAACCGCCCATCTTCCTTTTCTATATACCGTCTGTCCATTATCGTCGACACAATCGGCGCATAAGTACTCGGTCTTCCGATTCCCTGTTTTTCCAAAGAAGAGATCAAAGAGGCTTCACTATAACGAGGTGGCGGACTGGTTTCGTGTTCTGTATTACAAAGATTTGAACTTTTCAACACCTCTCCTTCACTCAATTCCGGTAAAACATTATCTTCAAATTTATCGCCGGTTATTGCCAAAAATCCCGGAAAAACCATCTGCACCCCTTCTGCTAAAAACTCAGTCTCTCCGTTCCTCAAGTCAATTTTTGTTTTTCTAACTACTGCTACTGCTGCCTGACAAGCTAAGGTCCTCTCTTTTATAAACTTGTAAAGCTTGTTCTGTCTGGAATTAAGTCCCAGCTTTCCAACATCTTTCTTAACACTAGTTGGACGAATCGCCTCGTGCGCTTCTTGGGCTGATTTTGATCTGGTTTTAAATCTCCTAACCTCGGGACTCAAATACTTTTCGCCCCATTTTTTCAAAATATATCCTCTTATGTCTTCTACTGCCTTATTCGAAATACTCAAGCTGTCTGTACGATGATAAGTAATCAATCCTCTTTCATACAAGTCCTGTGCTACCCTCATGGTCATTTTTCCACTCCAGCCCCACTTTCTGGCCGCATTTTGCTGTAATTTAGACGTAATTAAAGGAGGACCCGGCTGACGTTTAGACTCTCTCCCAACAACTGACTCTATTCTGAAATCTTTATCTAAAGAAACAAGTAATTTCTCAACCTCTTTCTCAGAAGAAAACAGACTATAACTATAGCTATAATTCCCATCAAACAGCTCTACTTTTCCTGTCTGTTTAACTCTTTTCTTTTCTACTTTCCACAACTCGGCCACAAAAACTTCCTTCTTCTTGCCAAATACTGCCCAAATTCTAAAATAAGCTTTTTTCTTAAACTTACCTCTTTCTTTCTCTCTCTCACAAATCAACCTTAAGGCTACGCTCTGCACTCTCCCTGCCGACAAACCTCTTCTTACTTTTTTCCACAAAAGAGGTGACAATTTATATCCCACCAATCGATCTAAAACCCGCCTTCCCTGTTGGGCATTCACCAAGTCCATATCCATTTTTCCCTTCCCATTCACTGCCCTCAAAACAGCTTCTTTTGTAATCTCTTGAAAAGTCGCTCTGTTAATGTTTCCTTTTTTCACTCCGACCTTGTTTTCTAAATACCAGCCGACATGATAAGCAATTGCTTCTCCTTCTCTATCAGGATCCATAGCCAACACCACTTTTTTCGCCTTTTTGCCTGCCGTCTTAATTTCTCTTAAAATCTTGCTCTTTTTTTCATCCAACACATAATCAACCTTAAAACCCTTCTCTGTTTCCACCCCTAATTTGCTTTTAGGCAAATCTCTAACATGTCCCATGGAGGCCAAAACCTTAAAATCTTTACCTAAATATCGGGAAATAGTCTTTGCTTTCGTTGGCGACTCTACAATCAACAAATTCATAGCCACCATTCTCCATTACCCTCTAGTCTTTGTCAAATTGAAGTCACTAGTCTCTTCTCAGAATTACATTCTCTGTCCCGAACCACTCATTTAAAATATCTCCTGCTATCGGCGCCGCTACATCGCTCCCTTCTCCGCCCCTCTCAACCAATACCGTCACCACTATTTCCGGATCATCAGCCGGTGCATAAACCGTAAACCAAGCATGCAGATCATCACTCCCATCTCCAACCTCTGCTGTTCCTGTCTTGCAAGCCAGTTCCGGTTCAAATCCTTCCACCGTCCAGGCTGTTCCATCTTCACCGCAAGCTTTTTTCATTCCCTCTTCAACCAGGTCTATATTTCTATCTTTTATCCCCAACCCCTCACAATCTGCCTTTCCTGTCTCGGAAAGAGTCGGTCGACAATAAACTCCCTCATTAGCCACCACTGCCGTCATTGCCGCCACCTGCAGTGGTGTTGTCGATAAATCTCCCTGTCCTATCGCAAAATGGTAAGTATTTCCCAACCACCACCCCTCCCCTTTTGCTTCCATTTTCCACTCCGGAGAAGGAACTAAGCCCGAAACCTCACCCGGTAACTCTACCCCACTTTTTCTCCCATAGGCAAATCTTTCTGCCCACTCGCCAATTTTTTCTGCACCCGTCATTTCTCCTGTTTTATAAAAAAAGATGTCATTTGAACGCTGAATTCCTTTCACCACATTCACCATTCCGTCTGTTCCACCGCTTGAATTCCATAACCAATTAGCATAAGTCCAGTCTCCCACCTTAATTACTCCCGTGTCCTCAATCAGTGTTTCAGAATCTATTTTGCCCGTTTCCAAGCCAGCTATAGCCGTCACCACTTTAAACACTGATCCGGGATGATATTGTCCTCCTATCACCCGATTTAAAAGCGGCCAATTCTCCCTGTCATCAAGCCAGCCCTGTATAATCCGATCGTCTTGCTGATAAGAAAAAACATTGGGATCAAAAGCAGGTGAAGAAACCATGGCCAACACTCTCCCTTCTTCCAATCTCTCTCTGCTTCCTCCTAAAACAACCACCGCCACCTTATCCCCCTCTCCCTTAACCATCTCATAAATCCTTTCCTGCCAATAAGCATCAATCGATAAAGAAATATCTTCACCGGAAATCGGCTCTATTCGACCCAACTCTTTCACATACCCTTCTTTAGCATCCACTTCCATCATTCTTTTCCCATTTTTTCCACCAAGCTCACAGTCCCACCATTCTTCGCTACCACTTCTTCCTACAATCTCACCACCCAAAGGATCGCTCCCACAATACTCTTCACTCATTTCTTCCTCTTTCAGTTCTCCTACATAACCTGTCAAAAAAGCCGCCGAATCCTTGTAAGGATATTTTCTCTTTAACTCATAGGCCACCTCAGCTCCCTCAAACTTCTGACCTTTAAATTCACCTTCTTCCTCGTAAGTCTTATTTCCATCACTGTCTGAAGAAAAATACTGATAAACACTCTCTGCCATCACTCGGCCTTTTCTATCAAGAATTCTTCCCCTAAAGGCCGGTATCACTTTTTCTCTTACTCTGTTTTTCCTAGCCAAAGTTGAAAAATAATCCCCTCGAATCAAAGATAAATCCACCACCGCCGCCCACAACCACAAAACCGAAACTACTATTAATAAATATGATCCATAATATATCCAGCTATTTCGCATTAAAGACCCCCTACCACCCTCACTCCGCTCAAAAGCTTCTTGTCTTCCAAAAGCTTTCCACAACCTCGAACCACGGAATGCTCCGGTTTCTTAGCTACAAAAGTAGGCATCTTGGTTCCGGATTCCATCAAGCTATCTATTCCCCCCAGTAACGACCCTGCTCCTGTCAAAACAATTCCTCTTTGTAAAATATCAGCTATCAGTTCGGGTGGTGTTTCTTCTAACATTTCCAAAACCACTGATATCAACCCCTGCACTCTTAAAATTAAAGACTCTCTTACTTCTCCCTCAGAAAGACGAATACTTTTAGGCAAACCGGTTCCTAAGTCCCGCCCTCTTGCCACTGTCATCTTTTTTAAAAATTTTCCCGGAACCACTGATCCAACTTCCTTTTTAACCCTCTCTGCAGTCGACTGTCCAATCAAAACCCCGTACTTCATTCTTACAAAATCTACAATTGCTTTATTTAGTTCAATTCCGCCTAAAAGTAAGCTTTTGCACAAAACTATTCCGCCTAAAGAAATCACTGCCATCTCTGTCGCTCCGCCACCGATATTCACCACCATCATTCCCCTATTACTCAAAACCGGCAACTCCGCCCCAATCGCCGCCAGTAACTCCTCTTCTACCAAAAGCACCTCTCTGGCCCCTGATGCCAACAGCACGCTTTTAACCGCTCTCCATTCCACGCTAGTACTCTTACCGGCGATATTCACCACCACTCTCGGTCCAAACAATTTTGCCTTACCGGTCTTAATCTGGCCTACCTTCTTAAGATAGTGTGTTAAATAATCCTGTGTTGCTTTGTAATCGGAAATCACCCCGTCTTGCAAAAGACTAACTACTTCAATTCTTTTTGGCTCTTTGCCAATCATGCCCTCTGCCTTTTTTCCGTAAGCCACTATCTTTGCCTTTTTTAACTTCGGAGCCGTCATTCCATAATACTTTTTCTGTTTCTGTCGAGCCAAAAAAGAAGGTTCATCTACCACCACCCCTTTCCCTGCCACTAAAATTCTAGTTCTGGTTGTCCCCAGATCTACCCCCAAATCCATCCCAAACTGAGATAAAAAACCACCCACTCCTTTAAGTCTAAAAGCCATATCCTATTCTACCTCACTCCAAGTATCATTTGGCTTGTGACAGAACATAAGTTTATAATTCCTTGATGTCTTCTTGTCAAAAAACCATCCGCAAGCTCTACGTTCTCCTTTTCTTTCTCACCCCCCTTCTTCTTTCTCCTGTCAGTTTTGAGGTCTTTGAGTTTCCCAAAATGCTTTTTGTTTATCTCCTAACCATCCTCATTATTACTTTCTGGCTTATTCGTCAAATAAAAGAGGGCCGGGTCATTTTTCGAAAAACTTTCCTCGATCTGCCCCTTATCTTCTTTTTGATCTC
>DAOUWE010000063.1 GCA_030667285.1 Candidatus Shapirobacteria bacterium
AGCAGAAGAATCATATTCTCCAAGCAGGCTGGTAGGGTCAATATTTTTCTGATGAGAAAAAATACCCAATCTGTTGCAACTAAGACCCAAAAACGAAATAGTCAAAACAAATCCAATAACCAAAAAAACGGTCACCTTATTTTTCATCTCAATCTCAGTTTAACAGCTATCGAACAAAAAATAAGTATTCTGCTTCCGTTGGAAAAATATCTGCCACACCTCCGAGACACTAAAATCTCATCTCAACCAAAAATCACCAAGTCCTCTCGCCAACCTCGTTCTCTTCCTGTCTCCCTAACAAACGGCATACCTCTATTAAAAAACAACTCTCTGTGTCTATTTTTATTATCAATCCCGCCAATCAGTTTTCTTGCAATCCTTTGAAGTCGTCTAATTCTATCCGGAGCAACCATTCTTCCTTCCTCTACCTTTCTGGCTATACCACTCGGCAGACGGCCTTCAATATTAGCAATCGCTAGAGCCCCCTCCACGCTTATATAGCGTTTTCTTCTTCTCCTTACTATTTTTATTTCCATAATTAAAAAACTTAAAAAGCCTATAATAATACCAAACCCAAAAGCCTCCGTCAAGGCATGATAAAATCAAACAGACAATAAAGAAAGGGGGTGATAATTCTTGGCCGAACAACAAATAGGAACAATAACCCACTATTTCGACAAAATTCAGGTGGGTGTCATAGAAATAACTGACGGGTCTCTCTCGGTAGGGGACGAGATCAGAGTCGGAGAAGAGGACACGGGCTTCACTCAAAAAGTCGACTCTATGCAAGTAGAACATCAACCGACAGAAACAGTTAAAAAAGGTGAAGCCGCTGGTCTTAAACTTTCAGAGCCGGCTCAAAAAGGAACTCCCGTCTACAAAATCACATAAAAAAAATGACTTCGCGTAAAAAAGCTAAGGTGCAATGGATTTTTGCGCCCGATATAAAACGAAAAATTGAATCCCTCTGCCAACACCCTGACTTTTCTCACATAAAAACTCCCTCTGTTCACTGTTTCAGAAGCACGGGTTCCAAAGCTCGAGCCTACGCTCGTATTTGGGGATTACCTCGAATTTTCAAGCTCGCTCTCAATACAGAATCCCATTATTGCCTAGAGGTAATCTCTGAAAAATTTGAACCTCTAAATCAAAAAGATCAGTGCAAGGTTCTGATTCACGAACTATTGCACATTCCCAAAACCTTTTCCGGAAGCCTTCTTCCACACCGCACCGGCTCTTTCCATCTGAGCACTCAAAAAGTAAACCAAATCTATCAATCAATCAAAGAAAAACCCAAAAAACCACTCTTTAGGAAATTAAAACTAAGTTTTTAAATCTGCTAAACTCCGACATGATTTACTTATTACACGGAGAAGATCAATTCCAAAGTCGACAAAACTTTTATCGAATCCTTGAAAAAATAAAAACCGACGACACTCAGCTTCTCAAGCTTTCTTTTCCCAAGATAGACCCCGACCAAGTCGACAATTTCATAAACACCTCTTCCCTTTTTGAAAACAAAAAAATAATTCTCTTTCAAGGTCTCTTCTCTCTCCCTATCAAAAAACTCGACTCTGTGATCAATCTCATAAACCAAAACCAAGCAGTAAACGTTTTAATCTGGGAATCAAAAACAATTACCCCCGGCAAATTAAAAAAACTTGAAAATCCAAAAATCCTACACTTTGTCGTTCCCAAAACTATCTTTAAATTTCTGGATTCCCTAAAACCAAAAAACGCCCAATACACTTTAAAGCTTTTTGCTTCCACCCTGGAAACCCAGGCACCGGAACTAATAAATTATTTTCTCAAGGAACATCTTCGCCTCCTCATCATGGCTCGAGAAAAAAACTTTTCAAAAATAAACAAGTTTCCTTCTTGGCGCCAGTCAAAACTCATCAATCAAGCTAGTTTTTTTACTTCCCAATCTTTAAAAAACTTTTACAATCAGCTGGTCAACATGGAATATAAACAAAAAACCGGCAAACTTGACAGTTCTCTGGTTTTTCATTTAACCTTGTTTGTTATCTTACTAACATCATGAAACCTTTTTCTTCTCTCAAAAAATCTGATTTTGAAAAAATCAAACTCATTTCCTTTGACCGCGACGGTGTCGCCGCCAAAGAAGGAACCACTGTCATTGAAAAAGGAGATACCCTAACCATGAAAAGTAGTCCCCTAAAACCTCACATTGTAGAAAAACTAAAAAAACTCAAAAAAAGATTCCATGTCAATATAAGCTCGGGAAAAAGCCTTCTTTACCTCACCCGAAACTATCAAGACATCCTCTGGGAAAACGTTAGCCTGCAAGGAGAAGTCGGCATTTTTACCCTTCTTTCCGGAAGAGTTTATCAACATCACCAATTCACCAAAGAAGAACTAGAAAAATCAAGAAAAATTTATCTCGGTCTAAAAAACCTTCAAAGAGAAAACCCTAACCTCATCGGATTTGAACCCAAACAATTCTTAATCACCCTTCACTGCCAAAAAAGAGATCTAAAAGTGGAAAAGTTAATCAAAAAAATCGATCCTCAAAAAACATTCAATTGCTTCTGGAGCGGGGAAGCCTACGATATTTCCCCAAAAGCAAACACCAAGGGAACTGCCATAAAACATCTCTGTCGACTTTTGAATCTCGATATTTCACAAGTTCTGGCCGTTGGCAATGATCCTAATGACAAAGATCTCCTAAGCTCAGCCGGTATCGGAGTCACTACTTCTCCTGAATCAGTGCCGGCCCCTTACCACACTGAAAAAAAACAAGAACTTGGTGGCGAAGAACTTATCGACATTCTTCTTTCTCTTGTCTAAGATGTAAATATGCACAACCTGCCGCCCGCACAGCAAAACATAATAGATAAGCCCTGGGGTCAAGAAATAATCCTCACTTCGCCGTCATCCCCTTACACCGGAAAAATTCTAAAAATCAATTCGGGTCACAGGCTCTCTCTTCAGGCTCACGAAGAAAAAGAAGAAACCCTCACCTTGTTTTCCGGACAAGTAACTCTCGCTATCGGACCGGATCCGGAAAATCTCCAAGAAACTCAAATGAAACCCCTTCATGGTTACACCATTCCCAAAAACACAACTCATCGCCTTGTCTGTCACGAAGATTGTATTGTTTTTGAAGCCTCAACTCCCGAAAAGGGAACCACTAAAAGAATAGAAGACGATTATAAGCGCTCGGACGAAACCCAGCTCGAACGAGAAAAAACTCATGGCTAAAAACAAACCCAACGTTCTCTGGTTTAACCAAATTAATCGTCACGACATAGCTCAAGTCGGTGGAAAAGGTGCAAATCTAGGAGAAATGTACAACAACAAAATTCCTGTACCCAATGGTTTCGTCGTCACTTCCAGTGCTTACATTTCCGCCATCC
>DAOUWE010000004.1 GCA_030667285.1 Candidatus Shapirobacteria bacterium
CTTGACCTTGGATTTTTTGAGGGTTTTGATTTTTATTTCAGAAACTTCTTTTTGTAGTTCTGATAATGATTGAAGCATTTGTTGCTGTCGATGATTTTGTTTGTCCATGGAATCCAGGATAAGCTCAATAAGATCAGTTTCTCTTTTTTGGGAAGCATAGTCTCTTTTGTCTCGGATAGTCGCGGCCTTGTTATCAGAGATTAGCAAGAAGATACCGATGAAAATAGCTTCTAGAGAGACAGCAAAAGTGAGAAGGTCGATATTTAGTCTTAAAATAATCCAAATTACAAACCAGGCGGTGTGAAAAAACACCCCCCACCAGCTACCAATGAACGAGGCAATAAAATTGGTTAGGGTGTCTAGAGGGGTTTTTGGAGCTGAAGAAGTGTTGTTTTTGGTCTTGTTCATTATGACTAGAATAGCATATTTTTGATTGATAGAATGTCAATCGTTTGTTAAACTATACACGCCTTCGGGACCCTGGTTTTAGCCGGAGTGGCGGAATTGGCAGACGCGCACGCTTCAGGAGCGTGTTCCCCTTGGGGAGTATGGGTTCAAGTCCCGTTTCCGGCACTTTGATATAAATAAGCCGAGGTAGCCAAGATGGTCACGGCGCTGGTCTGAAAAACCTGAGATATCAGTTCGAGTCTGATCCTCGGCACTTATACACTCTTTGCGAGAGTGGCTCAGTTGGTAGAGCATCTCCTTGCCAAGGAGAAGGTCGCGGGTTCGAGCCCCGTCTCTCGCTCCTGATTTTGGATCAAGATTGAGTAGTGTATAGTTTAATATGGGTCGTGTTGAATTATTTGAGTTGAGAACAGGGGGAGAGATTTTTTCACCACGAGCTTGTGAAGAGCGGGTTTTGTGTTGGACAAAAAAAGAATTGAACGAAGGATTTTTAAAGGATGCTGAAGTTATTGACGTAGAAAAAGGATATATACGAGCGCCCGGTTTTAATATATCGGTAGATCCAGATGTTAGATTTCAGACTTCTTTGATACTAGAGCGTCGATTGCGGGAAAGAATTGATGTTGGGAAAATAGATGCAGTTTATGGTGTTCCGAGAGCTGGGACTAGAGTTGCTCCGTCATTGGCAATTGGCCTTCATTTGACAGATGGCCCGTCATGCAAAGGTACTGTTCCTGGTGGTTGGAGAAATGTTTTGACAGTCGAAACAGGATCTTTTACAACAACGGACCCTGTTACCCAATTGCATTTTGGTGATATGACTGCAGGTAAAAGAATACTTTTAGTAGAGGATGTTATTGCTCGGGGCAATACTTTGAAAGATTGTATTGAGCAAATGCGAGAAAGAGGCGTGGAGGTGTTGGCCGCAGCGGCTATGTTTGTGAAATTATTTCAAGGCGGAGTTGGGAGAATTGAGAAGCTGGGTGTTTCTGTCGTTTCAGTTGTACAGATAACTGGAATTACTGATCGAGGGGTGATAGTTTTAGCAGAATGATAGTTGTTGTTGATTTTGGTAGTCAAACAGCGCACTTAATTGGCAGAAGGTTAAGTGACTTGGGTGTTGAGGTCAAAATAATTGGAACGATAGATGCTGTTAGAAAAATTGAAAATCTAAAAGCTCAGGGTATTATTTTATCCGGTGGACCGGTAAGTGTTTATGAAAAGAGTGCGCCTAAAATTAACTCCCAAATTTTTGAGCTGAAGATTCCGATACTTGGTATTTGTTATGGTTGGCAATTGATGGCTTTTTTGTTAAAAGGTTTAGTGGAAAGTGGTAAAAAAGAATACGGGCCAACTCAAATCAAGGTTTTAAAGAAAGGAAAAGTATTTAAGAAATTTAATGTTGAGAAGTTTGGGGCATGGATGAGCCATGGAGATGAAGTGGTAAAACTTCCACCGGGTTTTGAGTGTTTGGCTTCGACTTCGAAAATAAAATTTGCTGCGGCGGCAAATTTTGAAAAGAGACTTTATGGAATTCAATTCCATCCAGAAGTTGAACATACAAAAAAAGGCAAGCTTTTTTTGAAGAACTTTGCAGTGGAGGTTTGTGGATTAAAATTAATCAATAAATCAATTGAGGTTGGGGCGATAATAAACAATGTAAGAAAGGTTGCTAATCAATATGGAGAAAATTCAAAAGCAATAGTGGCGATTTCTGGTGGTGTGGATTCGACTGTTTCAGCCGTGATTGTAGCCAGGGCTATTGGAAATAGATTGATCCTAATATATTGTGATAACGGTTTGATGAGACGGGGAACCAAAAAAGAGGTCAATCAGATTTTTAAAGAAGACTTAGGAATTAAACCGATAATAGTCAGGTGTAAGGGTGAGTTTTTCAAGGCATTGAAGGGTGTGGTGGATCCAGAGAAAAAGAGGTTGATTATTGGTAAATTATATATAAAAATATTCGAAAGAATAGCTAAAAAATTATCAAAAAAGGATAAAACAGAAAAATTTTTGGTTCAGGGAACTATTTATTCGGATGTAATTGAAAGTAAGGGTACTGACCATGCGGGGATGATAAAAAGTCATCATAATGTCGGTGGACTGCCTGAGAAAATGAAACTTAAGCTGTTGGAACCGGTGAGACATTTGTACAAAGATGAAGTTAGAGAAGTGGGCAGGCAATTGGGATTGTCTGAAACAACAATTAACAAACAACCATTTCCGGGACCAGGTTTAGCAATCAGAATAATTGGAGAGGTTTCGGTAAAAAGAGCAAAACGCCAGCAACAAGCAGACAGTATTGTTTTGGAAGAAATAAGAAGGGCGGGGTTGTACAAAAAAGTATTTCAGAGTTTTCCGGTTTTGACCGGAGTGAAAAGTACGGCGGTTAAGGGAGATCACAGGTTTTATGGAGAGGTGATAGCACTGAGGATATATGGAAGTAGTGATATTATGTCAGCTAGTTGGAGCAGGTTACCAGCTGAAGTTTTGCAAAAAATGTCTTCAAGAATTGTTAATGAGGTTGAGGGAGTCTCAAGAGTTGTTTACGACATTACCACTAAGCCACCGGCTACGATGGAATGGGAATGAAGAGATATATTTGGTGAACTATCCCTTAATCTATGAAAATCGTTCATGTATTGATAAAATAAGCTTGAGCTTTTTGATGAAAGGAGCTTTTTTGACAGACTATAGACTGTGAGGGATCCGTGGCTCAGTTGGTTAGAGCATCCCGTTTACATCGGGAAGGTCACTGGTTCGAATCCAGTCGGATCCACAGGAAGACATTTTAGCCGAGGTGGCGAAATTGGCAGACGCGCACGCTTGAGGTGCGTGTGAGGTAACACTCATGCAGGTTCAAGTCCTGTCCTCGGCACAGAATGATGGGTCCAAGTTTAGCTTGGACTTGTCATTTATTGCCCGGTCGTCTAAGGGTAGGACATAGCTCTTTGGAAGCTATTATCCAGGTTCAAATCCTGGCTGGGCAACCCGAAGCGAGCGTAGCGAGCGGAGGTCCCGAGCGGAGACAGAAATTTGGCCTTTTGGTTTTACAAATAATGTTAAGAGAAAAAATCCAATGACTTATTATGTTTACATTCTTCGAACTTCTTCAGACACGTTGTATATTGGACAGACAAATAATCTAGAAAAAAGAATTAAGGAGCATAGGAGTAAGTCTTCAAGATCAGCAAGATATATTCGATATTTTTCTTCGTTTGAACTTGTTTATCACGAAAAGTATTCAACAAGGGGTGAGGCAATGCGAAGAGAAAATCGACTAAAGACATGGTCACGAGCCAGAAAAGAGACTTTGGTTCAAGATGGTTAGGCGCTATTAAAAAAGTTAATACGAAAAACTGTCATAACGGAATTTAGTTTTCGCGGGTGACAGTGTAGATTTCCGGGAAGGACAAAAAGATAACCGGAGATTCTTCTAGGAGAAATTTTTGGAAGTCTTGATAAATGCGTTTTCTTTCTTGAGAGTCTTGGGTCAGTCTCCCCTCTTCTAAGAGTTTGTCGACACGAGGGTTGTTTAGTCCGGTAAGATTGGTTTTTTCTTGAGTGGAATGCCAAAAGCTGTATTGATCCGGATCTTTCGGAATACTTCCATAGGCCAATAGGACTTCAAAATCAGGATCAATTTGGCCTGATTGAAGAGTTACTTTTACGGAAATACCAAGGGTTTCCTCCCAGCTTTTTTTGATGGATTCGGCTTTTTCCAGGAGTTCGGGGACGGTTGTGACAAGATTTAAAACGAAGGGATCTTCGGGATTAATCTCCCCCTCAAAAAGCTCTTTGGCGTGGTTGATATCAAATTCGTATTTTTTTATACTTGGATTGTAGGCCCAGGAATTTGGCGAGATGGGACCAAGACAGCGATTGTTATCGTTTGTTTTAGGAGTGGCGTAAGAGAGAGCCTGGCGGATACGTTTGTTAGTTAAGGGATCCCTTTGAGTGTTAAAAAAAATGGCTAGGTAACGACCGTCGGTGTCTAGTCTGGGATGGATTTCAGTATTGGGCCACGATGCTAGGTTTTGAGTGTCTGAGATATTTTGGATTTGATCAACCTCTCCTAGTTTATAAGCCCAGATTAAATCCCGGTTGTTGGGGTAAAAAGAGTATCTTTTCTTTTTCAAGTTTGAATCGAGTGGAGAAATGTCAAGAGTTTTTATGTAACCTTTTTGAAAAGTAATTTTATCTACCTTGTATTGACCGAGACCGTTTAGGCTTTTCTTAAAGATGGGTTTCTCTAGAGCGACAGGCAGAGGGGAAAAAGACTCTTTGAGTTTTATGAGGATTTCTTTTTCAGAAACCACCTCCAAGGTTGCGCCACTGATTTGATAATCGATATCTTCAGCGGTGAAGGCTTCTCCTGAATGCCAGTAAAGGTCGTCTTTTATTTGAAAACGATAAGTTTTTCCTTCGTCTTCGGTGTTCCAAGAACTGACAGCGGCGGAAGCAGTAGCTCGGCCATTAGGAAGAATGTCGGTTAGACCAAGACTAATTTCGTTACTTATAAGAAGAGGAAGATTATTGGCTTTGTAGAGTCCAAGGACGGCAATGTTTTCTGTTTTTAGAGAGGGTGTGTTAATAAAGCGGATGATTTGCTTTTGGGCTATAAAGATGGAGAAACCAATTATCGTTCCTAGGGTAAAAACGAGGAAATGCTTTTTTATAAATCGAGTATAAAGATCGATTCTGAAGCGGATGGTTTTTAGCATGTTATATGACAGCCTGGATTATGGCAGATACCAAGAAGACAAAAAGAGTGATGACAGTAAGAGAGAAAACTATTTTGTCCCAGCCGCGACGAGTGGGGACGGTTGACGAGAGAATATTTGAACTTCCCAAGCCACCGCTTGAAGGCTGGATGAAAATAAGAGCGATGGTGGAGATGGAGAGAATGATGTGCAGAATGACAAGTATGTTCATTTTTTTCTAAGCCAGTTTAAAAAAGTATAAAAGAAAGAAACAAATATAGAACTAATTAGATGAGCGATAATTCCTTGAGATATCAAAAAATGAATTTCAAGATTTGGCCATATTATAACAGGATTGTTGATGCTTAAGATGAGAAAGTCAGGAACTAGAATAACAGCGAGGTAGAGGCCGACCAGGTTGATAATGATTCTTATGCCTCCCAGAGTAATTAGGCTTATGGGGAGAAGAAGCAGTTTAATGATTGGTTTAAGAAAGAGTTCAAAAAGGGCCAGGACCAGGGCGACCTTGACCAAGGTGGATAGTCCGTTGTCCAGACGAAGGTTTTGAAGGAAGAAATTACTAATAGAGAGACTGAAGAGAAAATAGAAAAAGGATCTTATTATTTTTTTCATTTCTTTTTAATATAGAAGAAAACTGCTGTTGTTAAAAGTATAGCAGTGATAAGGCCCAGGGGGAGAAAAATGTTTTTACGAAGAGGATTTTTAAGAAGGTGAGTTGTTTGATTTAATTTCACCGTGTAGGCTTGACTTAATATGTGGTCGACTTGCTTGGGCTCAAGATCGATTTCTTGATAGGAGAAAGGAGGAAGAGTGTTTATTTTTTGGTTAAGGCCAAGTTTTTCCGATTCAAGCTGAAGGTCATAAATCGCGGTGTTGTTGGGATTTTTTACTAAAAGGACCAGTTTTTTTCCTTTTTCTTTTAGTTCCGGTTGGGGTTTTTCTAAGCTAGTGATCAGTTTTTCTTTGGCGAAGTTAACCTGAATAGTTTTTTGGTCAGAGGGACTTTTGTAAAACCCCGGAGATAAGGGCTTTTGGCTATCGAGACCGTGAAAAACAAAAGAAAGGTGGTTGAGGTCCAGTTCAGAGAAGTAGTTAATGCCTCCGGTTGTTTTTCCCCAAGTTGGGTCGATGGGCATCCATTCTTTTTTTCCTTGGTCGTAATATTCCGGCCAAGCGTGGAGAATGTCGTTATTTTCATTTACAGGTTTGATTTTGGGATTGTTGGTGTGGGCGAAACCTTGGACTTCTCGAGCCGGAATCCCCGTGGCCCTTGAGAGGGTTATAAAAAGATCAGTAAATTCGGTACAGAGAGCGTTTTGGGGATTTAAGAGAGCAGAGACTGCCCCTTGTCGTTGACCGGCACGGATGTTTTGATAGTCGTATTCGAGAGTGTTTATGACATAGTCATAGATTTTTCGGGGGGAGTTTAAATTTTGAGAGATAAATTTTATGGAAGAATCTTGGGTTGGCCAGAATTGAGAAGAAGAAGTGTAGACATGGGTATCTACAGGATTAGAAGCAGGAAAAGAAAAGTGACTTATTTCAGCTTGGCCTTCAAGGATAATGTCCAAGACACTGCCCGGTTCTAAATTGTATTGGGCAAGCCAGTTTCCGTCCGGGTCGACAACGATATTTTCAGGTTGAGGAGAGATGGTTTTAATAGTGATGGCCTGATGAGGAGTTCCGGGAGGTATCGGAATTTCTTGGATCTCCTTTTCCCCGTTTTGATTTTTTAGGTGGTATTTGAGTTTAAAATCAAATAATTGATATTGTCCAAAAGCTAGTAAGATTTTGTCAGCGAGCTGGTCTTTGTTGTAAAGTAATTGTCGGTGAGTTGTGGAAGATTGGGAGTTTTTGAAAGGCCTTTTTGAGGCGTAGGCAATGTCACCGAAAGTAAGTGGTACGGAGATTTTGAGATCGAGAGTGTCTAGTTTTTGAAGATCGTTGAATTTTGGGGTGGTGATTTCCCAAATTTGACCTTTGGTTTTAGCAAACTGTTCGACTTTGTATTCCAGAGTGAATTGATTTTCCTGGTTTTGGCCGACGTTTGGACTATTTAGAACTAGGTCAATGAGAGTTGTATTCCCTTCTTCTTTAATTTCAAGGTTTATTTCTCCTCCCTGATCGTAAGCCTCAATTTGACTGATGTCGGGCTGGCTTAGTTTTAGATGATATTGCTTTGGGTAGATTTGAGAAAGATTGTTTTTGATATTTAAAGTTTGCTTAACGGTGGCGTGCCCTCGGCTGTCAACTTGATAGTCTACGGTTTGATTGACAGTGAATTCCTCCAGGGCTTTGGTGCTAATAGGGTTTGACAGAAAGAAAAGAAGGCAGAGTAGGATAAAAAGCATGAGGTTAGTTTACATCGAAAAAGTAATTTAAAAAACGAGTAGTTGACTTCGGGTTTTATTTGGTTTAAATTTTAGTATGGCTGCAGTGGTTTTGTACAAAAGACAGAAGCAAATTTTGGATTTTATTAAAAAGAGAATAGACCGAAATGGTTATGCTCCTACATTAACGGAGATTGCGGAGTTTTTAGATCTTTCTTCTTTGGCTACGGTTCATGAGCATCTGAAGGCCCTGGAGAAAAAGGATCTTATTAGGCGTTATAAGGGTGCAGTGAGAGGGATAGAACTTTTGACGGACGATGCCGGAGTTGAACAGAAAATGGAACTGCCTGTTTTGGGTTTTATCGCTGCCGGTCAGCCGATTGAGCCTTACACTGATCCGAATGCAACGGTTATGGTGGGATCAGATATGTTGCCAAACAAGGGAAAATCTTATGTTTTGCAGGTAAAAGGAGATTCGATGATTGAGGAGGGGATTTTGAATGGGGATTATGTGGTAATTAAGGAACAACAAACAGCCAATGATGGAGATATAGTGGTGGCCATATTAGAGAATGGTTTTGCCACCCTGAAGCGCTTTTTTCGAGAGAGCAATCGAGTGAGATTACAACCGGCAAATTCTTCAATGTCCCCTATTTATGCGACCAAGGTGACGATTAAGGGTAAGGTGGTGGGAGTAGTAAGAAAATTTAATTGAGATGCTGTATTTAATTTCAGTTCCCATTGGTAATCTTTTGGATGTTAGCAAGAGAGCGGTGGAAACTTTGGAGAAGGTAGAGGTTCTTTTGTGTGAAGATACTCGTGTTACGGGAAAACTGGTAGGACTTTTGGGCATTAAGAACAAACCGAAACTGGTTTCTTTTTACGATCAGGTGGAAAAAGAGAAAGCTGGCCAGGTGATAGAGTGGTTAAAAGAAGGGAAAGAAGTAGGGCTGGTAGGTGATGCGGGGACTCCCCTATTGTCTGACCCGGGTTGGTATTTGACGAGAGAGTGTATCAAGCAAGATTTAGAGATTGAAGTAGTTCCCGGGGCGAGTGCGGTAGTAACTGCTCTGCAATTGTCCGGTTTACCAATGGATAAATATAGTTTTCTTGGATTTTTGCCTAAAAAAGGTGGAAAAAGAAAAAGGATTTTGGAAAAATACGGACCGGTTTTGGGGACAAAAGTGTTTTACGAGTCGCCTTTTCGGGTAGGAAAGTTATTAAGTGATGTTTTAGAGACATGGGGAGATTTAGATGTGGCTCTGTGTCGAGAAATGACCAAAAAACATCAGGAAGTAATTAGAGGGAAAGCATCGGAAGTTTTGGAGAAAATAGGGAATAGGGCCTTGAAGGGCGAGGTAGTGCTTGTGGTAGGATAAAGTATGGGGAAAAGCAATAAGATAGATGAAGCAATAAGGTTGACGGCTTCGGCCTTTTCGTCTATTTTGAATCCCGGAAAGACAAAAAAGAAATTGCCTAAAATTGAGAGCAGTAAATATCCGGAGATTTATGTGTTTCGTCATGGAGAGACTTATGATAATCGGAATAAGGTTTTTTCCGGCAGGAGGGATACGGAAGTTACAGCAAGAGGAAAGAAACAAGCGAGAATTCTTGCTGGTAAGCTGAAAAATAAAGAAATTGATGTTTGTATTGTCTCTTCTTTGGTAAGGTCGAAAGATACGGCGGCGATTGCTCTAAAAGGCAAGGGGGTTAAGTTTGAGATAGATGACAGAATAATTGAAAGGGATTATGGAAAATTGTCAGGAAAAAGCAAGTCTAAGTTGACCAAAGAGGATCCGGTGAAGGCGGTAAAATATCGAAGGTTTTACGATTATCCCCCGCCAGGAGGAGAGAGTGGAAAAATGGTTAAAGAAAGAGTTTTCGAGTTTTGTGATGAGTTGGTTAAAAGAATTAGAAAAGAGGGAATAAACGTGGCTTTATCGACTCATGGGAACAGCATGAAGATGATTAGATTGTATTTTGAAAAATTACCGGTGGTAGAAGTTTTGATTCAGGAGAATCCTTTGGGAACGGATTATGCGGAGTATGTAGTGACTCCGAAAAAAGTTTTGGTGTCTAGAATTCCGGATAAAAAGAGTGGCTAGAGCTTTTTGAGAAGTTGGCGAAGTCGGTTGTATTTGGCAATTCTTTCTCCTCGGTTGGGACCTCCGAATTTGACGTAGTCGGCTTTGACCGAGAGAGCAAAATCAGCAATGAAATCTTCGTTAGTTTCTGTTCCGCGGTGGGAAACTATTACTGATAGATTGTGTTTTTGGGCGGTTTTAACTGCATGATGAGCTTGGGTTAGAGTGCCTTGTTGATTGGGCTTGATGATGACGGCGTTGAATTTTTTATTAGCTCCTTTTTCGATAATGCTTGAGCTGGTGACGGTTAAATCATCACCTACGACTTGCTTGGTATTCCCCCAATATTGAAAAAAACGAGTCCAAGCACGAGAGTTTTCTTCTTCTATCGGATCTTCGATAGAGTGGATTTGAGGAAATTCGCTGAGATAGCGACTAATTTGACGAGAGGGGAAGCCGGCATCGTTATTGGCTACATCCAGAGCGATTCGGAAGCGATTACCGGCGAAGCGAGACATGATGTTTAAAACTTTTTTGTCAGAGAGCTTGAGGGGAGTAAAGCCTCCTTCGGAACCAAGACCGATGGAAAAGCTGTTTTTTAGAAGATAGTTTTTGATTTGATCGAAGAGTTTTTTGCCGGTTTCGAAACGGTTAACAATGTACATAAATTCTTGGATACGGACTTTCCCGTTGCCGTGTTTTCCGCCTTCGAACATGAGCATCATTAATTTCGGCCATTTGGGTTTTCGAGGAACGGGGAAAGATTTATTAGCTTTGGCAAAAGCAATAGACAGAGGCAAGGTGGCGTTGACAGCAGAGCCGGAGTAAATAAGATAAGCGTCCAGTTCTCTTTGGTTTTTGGGTGTTTTTTTAAGAAGGGTTGTTTTGAGATTGGTGTCGATTTGCCTGATGGCTGTTTTGGGATTAACATATTTTGCTTCTTGTTTGCCGGAAGACAATCCCTTAGGAGTGGAGGCGGAAAAAACTCCTTCTGTTGTTTCAAGAGTAACGTGAGTAGTGGTTTCGCCCTGAGAGTTTAGGATGATTCGAGGAACAATCTTTTTTATCCTCATTATTTATGTTTTTAGTTTTTTCTTTTCGGCTTCGTAGACCATGCTGCGAGTGCGTTCAATAGCGTCAGGACTGACAGAGATACTGGTAACTCCCCATCGAACAAGTTTTTTGACTAATTCCGGGTAATTACTTGGAGCCTGTCCGCAAATACTACTGGTAAGACCTAGTTTTTTGGCGGTAGTAATAGCCCTTTTTAAACTCCAGAGAACGGAAGGACCCATTTCGTTAAAAGTTTCGGATATTTTTTCGTTATCACGATCGATACCCAGAGTAAGCATTGTTAGATCATTACTGCCGATAGAAATGCCGTCAATTCCCGTTTCAGCGAATTCTTTCAAAAGAATAACATTGCTCGGAATTTCAACCATCATCCAGACTTTAAAAGATGGCGAGCGAGCAAGACCGTTTGCAGACATGATTTTTTTGACCTCGAGAAGTTCTTGAGGAGTTCTAACAAAAGGGACCATTACCCAAAGGTTTTTGTATCGGTGTTGGTTTCTGACTTTTTTAATAGCCTCGAGTTCAAGTTCGAAAACGTCATCGTTAGCAATGTAGCGACCGGCTCCTCTAAATCCAATCATGGGATTTTCTTCGTGAGGTTCGTATTTGGCTCCGCCTTTTAGATTTCGATATTCGTTGGTTTTGAAATCGGTAAAACGATAAACCACAGGTCGTGGATTAAAGTGTTTGCAGAATTCGACCAATCCGTTAGAAAGGTCCCGAACAAAGCGTTTCCCTTTTTTCTTTTTGAGCATGCTTCTGGGATGTTCTCCCATGTTGGCGATGATAAATTCGGCCCTTAAAAGACCGACACCGGAAATTGGTCTTTTAGACATGTCTTTGGCCAGAAGGGGTTCGGCCAGATTTAAATAGATTTTGGTAGCTGTTTTTATTTTGGGATCAAGAACGGTGAAATCGGGTTTTTCTTCTTGGATTTGGGAGCTTAAATCCCCTTCCCATATTTGTCCAGTGGAACCGCTCATGGTTAAAACTTGCCCATTTTTGAATTTTTTAGTAGCAGTTACGGTGCCGACAATGCAAGGGACGCCTAATTCTCTGGAGACGATGGCGGCATGTGAAGTTTGTCCCCCCTTGTTGGTAATGATACCGCTAACTTTTCGCATGGCAGGAACGAAGTCGGGAGTAGTCATGTCGGTGACAAGAATTTGGCCCTTTTTGACTTTGTTGATGCGGGTGGTTTTGTTGACAATGATAACTTCTCCGGAAGCAGTCCCGGGAGAGGCGGCATCTCCTTCCAGGACAGGAGGACTCTCAATTACCTTTTCTTCTTTTATGGATTTTTCGGAAATTTGAACGGTAGTAACCGGTCTGGTTTGCACAATATAGATGCGATCTTTTTCGACGGCCCATTCAACGTCTTGGGGTTTGAGGTAATGATTGTGAAGTTTTTGACCGATCTTGGCTAGACTAATGATTTGAGAGTCGGTCAGTTTTTGTTTTTTTTGTTTATGTTTTGGAACGGATTTTCTTTTGGTTTCGTTTTTGCTTTTGACCAGTTGAATTTTTTGCGGAACCACCTTGGTAGAAATTATTTTCCAGTTGGTTTTGTCTACTAGGTGCTGATCAGGAGTGACGGTTCCTTGAACAATGTATTCTCCGAGCCCCCAAACGGACTCAATGACTATTTTTTCTTTGTCGTTATTGACCGGATTTATGGAAAACATGACACCGCTGATTTCGGCCTGGATCATTTTTTGAACAGGAACGGCAACGGCTACGTCTAGATGAGAAAAGCCCTTTTTTTCGCGATAGAAAATGGCTCGAGGAGTAAAAAGAGAAGCCCAACAAGACCGAACTCGGTTTATTACGTTAGATTCCCCTATTACGTTTAAGAAAGTCTCTTGTTGGCCGGCAAAAGAAGCGTCGGGCAAGTCTTCAGCGGTGGCCGAAGAGCGAACGGCAACAGGTACGTTTTTTAGTCCTCCATAGGAACATAGTTTTTTGTAGGCTTTGGCAACGTCCAGAACAATGTCTTGAGGTATGTCCAGGCGGTTTATAATTTTTTTAATTTTTTGAGAGGCGTCTACTAGTTCGTCTTGGTTATCGATATTGGTGGCTTTCAGGATATTCTTCATTTTTCCTTCCAAGTCATTGGCGCGGATGGCGGAAACATAAGCATTGGAAGTGACGACGAAA
>DAOUWE010000071.1 GCA_030667285.1 Candidatus Shapirobacteria bacterium
AGGAATAATATTTATGAAGACAGGAGAGGCTTTCTAAGTGACTTTTTTATATGGTGGGCTATGGTAGTATCAAAAAATCCAGAACCGGTTTAGAATATAGTCCGTAGCGATGGGGTTTTTGCTCGTTATAATTTTGAACACATCGATGTCGTACAATCTTTTGTATAATGAGTCATATGAGTTTTTCTTTAAAGGATTTGGACTTAAGGTCGTTGATAGATCTATTTTTAGAAAGTTTGGAGGTGGAAAGGAATTGCTCTCCTTTAACGATAAGGAATTATAGACACTATCTTTTGCGTTTTTGTAATCAAATGGCTTCCCTGTCCCCCACCGGACAGGTTATTAAAAATCTTAGAAAAAGCGATAGATTAGGACAAAATGACACTGATGAAGAAGCAAGAAATGTCTTGGTGGAGGAAATAGATATTGAAAGCGTAAGGCGGTTCAGGCTTTACCTTTCGCGCCTAGAGGGCAAGGATGGAGGTTTAAGTCCTGTGACTCAGGGATATCATGTAATTGCGATTCGGGCATTTTTAAAGTGGTTGAGGAAAAACGACATTATGGCTATGGATCCTGAAAAAATAGAGGTGCCGAAAAAGAAGGAAAAGAAAATTAATTTTTTAGAAAAAGAGCATGTTGAGAGGTTGCTTTCTCAGCCGGTTTTATCCACTCCAAAAGGGTTGAGAGACAAGGCGATGCTGGAAGTTCTGTTTTCTACGGGGTTGCGTGTTTCGGAATTAATAATGTTGAATAAGAACCAGATTAATTTAAAGACACGAGAAATTGGAATTGTTGGTAAGGGCGGAAGAGCCAGAGTAGTTTTTTTGTCAGACAAGGCGGTAAGATTTTTGCAAAGATATTTGGCCAGCCGAGTAGATCACTATAAACCGTTATGGATAAGGGTTTTGAATACCGCCCTCTCCCCCACTCTGTCGAATGAAGAAGTTAGGCTGAGTGCCAGATCAGTGCAAAGAATTATAAAAAGGTATGGACAGAAAGCCAAATTGCCCATGAATGTAACTCCACATGTTTTGCGCCATTCGATGGCTACTGACCTGTTGCGAGGAGGGGCAGATTTGCGATCAGTACAGGAGTTTTTAGGACATAAAAATATTTCCACAACCCAGGTTTATACACACGTGACAGATAGTCATCTCAAGGAGGTGTTTAGGAAAGCGCATAGTGGGAATAAGGATTAGGGTAATTCGAGATTTACGAGGTTGGTAGAGGTGCTGACCTGGTCACCCTTTTTCTTGAAGCGCATGAGAATTACTCCCTGAGTGTTTCTTTGGAGGCGGGGGATGTTTTTTATGGGGAGCTTGATGATCAGAGCCGAACGAGAAGTTATGATAAGTTCCTGGTGGGTTTCGTCAACGACGAGAGAGCTAGCAACTTTTCCTGTTTTTGAGGTAAGATTGGCCACTTTTACTCCCACCCCGCCTCTTTTTTGAAGAGGGTAAGTGTAGACGTTGGAGCGCTTACCGAAACCGTTTTCCGAGATGAAAAGTAAATCTTTAAAAACCTTACGACGCTTGTCTTTGGGCTTTCGAAGTTTTTCCGGAATAGTATCCATGTTGATTAGTCGGTCACCACCTTTTAACAGAATTCCTCTGACTCCCCTGGTATGACGACCCATTGGCCGAGCGTCGGTTTCTTTGAAACGAATACATTTTCCGTTTTTGGTAACCAAAAGTATTTGATCTTTTCCGGAGGTTAGTTTGACCCAGGCCAGTTCGTCTTCTCTGTCTAGTTTTATGGAAATTAAACCACTTTGGCGAATGTTTTTAAACTGTTTTAAGTTGGTTTTTTTAATTACTCCGTTTTTAGTGGCCATGAGGATATTTTTGGCAGGGCTGTTTTTTTTGAGCGGTAAAATGGCCTGGACTTGTTCCCCCGGGCTGATGTTTATGAGATTAATAACAGCCTGTCCTTTGGCTTGACGGTTTCCTTCCGGAAGTTCCCAGACTCGAAGTTTAAAGCACTTGCCCTGGTTGGTGAAAAATAGCAGATAATCATGGGTATTTACAGACAGAAGATGGTCTATTTGATCTGATTCTTTGGTGGCCATGCCAACGACTCCCTTGCCTCCGCGTTTTTGGGAGCGATAGGTCTCTTTGGTAACTCGTTTTATATAGCCGGTTTTAGTGACGGAAACTAAGACTTCTAGTTGGGCAATAAGGTCTTCGTCATCCAGTTCGCCCAGGGCGTGGACATAAATTTTAGTTCTGCGAGGACTTTTGTATTTTTCCATTATTTCTTTGTTTTCCTTTTTTAGAACAGAAAGCATTCTTTTGGGATTGGTGAGAATGTCGATTAGGTTTTTAATGCTTTCTTGAAGAGACTTGTATTCGTCTTCTACTTTCTGTCTTTCCAGGGCGGCTAGTTTTCTAAGTTGCATGTCCAAGATAGCAATCGCCTGAAGATCACTGAGTTTAAAACCGGTCATCAATTTTTTCTTGGCGGTTTCGGCGTCTTTTGAACTTCTTATTGTTTTTATGATTTCATCAAGATTATCAAGAGCGATTTTTAGTCCCTCAAGAATATGAGAACGAAGTTTGGCTTCTTTAAGTTCATATATAGTGCGTCTTCGGATTACGGTTTGGCGGTGGCGTAGGAAATGTAAGAAGATTTGACGAAGGTTTAGGGTTTGAGGTACACCATTGGCTAAAGCGACGATGTTTGCCGGATAAGAAGTTTGAAGATTGGTGAATTTATAAAGTTTATTTAGAATGGTTTTGGGCCTAGCAGTTCTTCTTAGTTCAACAACAACTCTGATCCCGTCTCGGTCGGATTCGTCTCGAAGATCACTGATGCCGACGACTCTTTTGTTTTTAGCTAGATCGGCGATTTTGCTGACCAGCCTGGCTTTATTTACTTGGTAAGGAAGTTCAGAAATGATAATACTCATTTTCCCCGCCTTGCTTTCTTTAATTTCGGCTCGACCACGAACAATTATTTTGCCCTTTCCTGTGGTATAAAGATCGGTAATTGCTTGCCGACCGTGAATTTCTCCGTAGGTTGGAAAATCAGGTCCTTTGACGAAATCGGTTAGGTCTTGAATACCAATGTCGGTGTCGAGAGTAAACTGCAATTGCAAGTAGGCTTCAATCTCTTGATAGATGCGCTCTTTTGTGGAGAGTTTTTTCCGAGAAACTTTTCCCAGTTTTTTAAGCTTGAAATCCTTTTCGGATTTTAATTGACAGTTTTCTAGAATATG
>DAOUWE010000086.1 GCA_030667285.1 Candidatus Shapirobacteria bacterium
CCTGTTGATCTTCGTTAGCGCCGGGGCCTTCGCCGACAAAGACTACCTTGGCTTTCGGATTTCCCTGTCCGGGGACAGCATTAAGAGCTTCCTTATAGAGGGGGCAGTCCTTACAGAGATTGATCTTTTGGGAAAGCTCTTCTAGTTTGGCGATAGAGTCCTTATCCATTACCATTGGGGGATGAATTTTTTAATGTTTTCCGGAGTGAGGGTTAATTTTTGGATTTTTTCTTCAAAGATGAGTCTGGCGGTTTTACGACATAGTCCTTCAATGGTGCGTTTCAGAGTCCTGACTCCGGAGTCAAAACCGAGAGGGCGAACTATTTGTGGCCAAACGGATTCTTGAATTTGAATTTCTTGCGGTTTCAGACCGGCATCTTCTATGGCTTGGGGCAAAAGATAGTCTCGACCAATGATGGTCTTTTCTTGATCAGAATAGGAAGGCATTTGAATGGGCTCTAGTCGATCCATAACAGCAGTGGCGATGCGGTTAGTGTTATTACAGGTGGCAACAAAAAGAGCTTGGGATAAATCAAAAGGATAATCGAGATAATGATCGGTAAAGCAATGATTTTGTTCCGGATCTAAAAGTTCAACCAAAACACCCATGATGGTATTCAGGGCCTCGTCGGCGACTCGATCAATTTCGTCCAGAAGGATGACCGGATTTCTGACTCCTTGAGAATGAAGGCCTTTTATAACTTGGCCAGGTTCGGCTTCGGGATGAAGTCTGGATTGACCGCGGAGATAAAGTGGATCTCCCAAGCCACCGAAAGGAATACGGATTAGTTTTCTTCCCAAAACATTGGCGATGGATTGAGCTATGGTGGTTTTTCCGGTACCGACCAGACCGCTAAAAAGCAGGATGGGGGCTCGAGTCTGAGTATCGGGATTTCTTTGTTTTTGAAGACCAAGAATGGAGACGTATTCAAGAATTCTATCTTTAACTGAATCTAAGCCGTGGTGTCCTTTGTCTAGAATTTCTTGGGCGTGATTGAGATCAAGTTGATCTTGACTGGCCTTGTTCCAGGGAAGGCCAAGAGTCCAGTTTAGATATTTATCAAGTTTTTGGTAAGCGGGCCAGAAATCTTTTTCTGTTTTGGCAGAGAGTTTTAATTGATCTATTGAGTCGGAAAGCTTAAGGGCTAAACCATCAGGAAGCTGATGTTCTTTAATTCTTTTTAAGAGTTTTTCTATCTCTGGTGTGAATTGCGAAGTCATGTTATCAGTATGGGTTATCAGTGGGGTCTTTATCAAGAGGAGGACTCAGAAACTGGATCGACGAGAAGATCTTTGAGGTTTTTTGTTAAAAGAGGGCCTGCCGGATGATGGTTTTTCGTTGTTTTGTTGAGGAACACCAACCTTGGAAAGACTGATTTTCCCCATTCTGTCTTTGTCGTCGATTCTAACTTTAATTTTTTCTCCTTCTTTCATGAGGGTGCGAGGATCAGAAACGAATCCTTGACCAAGGCGAGAGATATGGAGTAATCCTTCTCTTCCCGGTAAAAATTCGACAAAGAAACCAAAATCTACAACTTTTTTGACAGTTCCGTCAAACTCTTCTCCGACATGAACTTCTCTGAGCATGCCGTCGATGTGTTCTAGTGTGGCTTCTATTTTTTGAGAGTCAGAACCAATTACAGAGACTAGGCCACTATCTTCAATGTCAATATCGACTCCGTATTTTTCCATCATGCCTTTAATTGTTCGACCGCCGGAACCGACGATCTCGCCGATTTTTCCGGGATCAATGGTGATGGTTTTCATTTTGGGGGCGTATTTTGATATTTCCTTAGGAGCGGGAATGGCGGTTTCCATCTCTTGCAATATTCCTTCTCTGGCTTTTTTGTTCTGAGCGAATATTTTTTCTAACCATTCATCTTTTAGGCCGATTATTTTTATATCCAGCTGAATAGCGGTGATTCCTTGTTTAGTACCGGTGATTTTGAAATCCATGTCGCCATAAAAGTCTTCAAATCCGAGAATGTCGGTCAGAAAAACTGTTTTTTTTCCTTCGAAAACCAGACCGGTAGAAATTCCGGCGACGGGGGCTTTCAGAGGAACTCCGGCACTTAAGAGAGAAAGGGTTGAAGCACAGGTGCTTCCCATGGAACTGGATCCGTTTTGAGACATGATCTCAGAGACCAATTGGATGGTATAAGGAAATTCTTTTTCGGAGGGGATGACGGGGGCCAGGGCTTTTTCAGCGAGGGCTCCGTGACCAATTTCTCTTCGACCGGTAAAACCGACTCTTCCGGTTTCGCCAAAAGAAAAAGGAAGGGAAGAATAGTAGTGCATGTAACGTTTGGTTTCTTCGCCTTCAGAAGTTTCAAAATATTGTTTTAGAGAGAGGGATCCGAGAGTAGCAATGGTCAAAACTTGGGTTAAGCCTCTGCTAAAGAGAGCGGAACCGTGAGTTCGATCATAAAGACCGGTTTCCATCTTGAGTGGCCGAACTGCTTCATGGTCACGACCATCCAGTCTTTGGCCATTAAGAATGTTTTGGCGAACGATTTTTTTGACTAGTTCGGTTGAGGCTTGGTCAATATGGCGGTAAGAGTGGTTTTCAGAAAAAGCGGATTGAATCTCTTCTTTTATCTCATCGAGTTCGGGGCCGGATTCCTCATCAGTGGTACCAGCGAAAACTTTTTCTATTTTTTCTTTGTAAGTTTTTTCTA
>DAOUWE010000075.1 GCA_030667285.1 Candidatus Shapirobacteria bacterium
ATGGCGCTCTTGATGACCTTGTTAGTTTTGGCCGGGGGATTGGGTTTTAATTTAGGAAAGAAAGATGTTCCTTCCGGTGTTTCGCAGAGCGGAGACCTGGACCTGTCTTTGATGTGGTTGGTTAAAGATAGATTGGAAGAGAGTTATCTAAATTCAAAAGAAATAGATGAAGAAGAGATGGTGTATGGGGCGATTTCAGGGCTGGTATCTTCTTTGGAGGATCCTTATACGGTTTTCTTGTCTCCGGAAAATCAAAAGAGGTCTGAAGAGGATTTGAGTGGTGAATTCGGGGGGGTTGGTATCCAATTGGGTTATAAGGAAAATGTGTTGGCGGTTATGAGTCCTTTGCCAGATACTCCAGCAGACAGAGCTGGACTGAAGGCAGGAGATTTGATTTTGAAAATTATTGACAAGGAAAATGATGTAGACAAAGATACGGTGGGAATCAGTCTTTTAGAAGCAGTCCAGCTTATTAGAGGAGAAAAAGGAAGTGTCGTAACTTTGAAAATTTACAGACAATCAGAAGATAAAGCTTTTGATGCAGATTTGACTCGAGGGGTGATTGTGGTTCCTAGTGTTGAGTTGGAATTGAAAGAGAAAGACGGAAAACAGGTAGCCTGGGTTAAACTTTACCGCTTTACAGAAAGGCTTTTTCAAGAATGGCCGGAGAAGGTTTCTGAGATAAAAAAGGAGGAGTTGGAAGGGAATTTCGGGGGAATAGTTTTGGACTTGAGAAATAATCCAGGTGGATTTTTACAAGGAGCGGTGTTGGTGGCTTCGGATTTTTTAAATGAAGGATTGATTGTTTCACAAGAGACCAAGAGAGGAATAGAGGAAAGATACCGAGTGGACATGAAGAGAAGATTGCTTTTAAACGAAGAGGTGGTGGTTTTGATGAATGGCGGTTCGGCTTCGGCGGCGGAAATTTTGGCCGGAGCTTTAAGAGAGCATGATCGAGTTGTTTTGGTGGGAGAAAAAACATTTGGAAAGGGAACTGTTCAGCAACCGGAAGATTTGCCGGGAGGTTCCGGTTTACATATTACGGTGGCTAGGTGGCTTTTGCCTAATGGTAAGAATATACATGAAGTTGGAGTAGAGCCGGATGTGGAAGCGGAGGATAATCCGGATGAGGAGGGGGATGAGCAATTAGAAGAAGCGATAAACGTTTTATTAGAATAAAATGAAGGGAATGAAAAATTTTATTTTTGGATTGGCCTTTGGAGTTTTTTTGATGGGTGGTGTTTTGGCGGGGGCGATGTATGAACGCGTGTCGGGATTTGATTTTTTAGATCGTTGGGCGGGAGAGGGGAGTTCTGATTCCGGATCGAGCCTGTTTGTGGATAAAAAAGTTTTAAAAGAAGAAAACGTGGTGATAGACGTAGTTGATAAGGTGTCACCGGGAGTGGTGACAGTTTCTATTAGTAAAACACAGATAGTTCCTGATTTTTTTTCTTTTGATCCTTTTGGTTTATTTACTTTACCCAATACCGGAAAGGAAGAAAAAATCGAACAGGATATCGGGACAGGTTTTGTTTTGACTAAGGATGGCTTAATCGTAACCAACAAGCATGTGGTTTCAGATGTGGAAGCCGGATATAGAGTGATAAGCAGCGAAGATGAGATTTATGAAGTGAAGGAAATTTATAGGGATCCGGGAAATGATTTAGCAGTTTTGAGGGTGGAGGCCGATAATTTATCACCCTTAGTTTTGGGTGATTCTTCTGAGCTTAGAGTGGGGCAAATGGTGGTTGCGATTGGTACGGCCCTGGGAGAGTTTCGTTCTACCGTAACTACAGGGGTAATTTCGGGTCTGGGAAGAGGAATTGTAGCCGGGTCTTTCCAGGGCAGTGAGAAGATTGATGATGTGATACAGACGGATGCGGCGATTAATCCGGGGAATTCCGGCGGCCCTCTTTTAAATAGTTTGGGTCAAGTGATTGGGGTGAACGTAGCTGTTTCCGGAGAAGGACAGAATATTGGGTTTGCCTTACCAATTAACTTGGTTAAAAGCACAGTGGATAATTTTAAGGAAACCGGTGGTTTTGACAGAGCGTTTTTGGGAGTGAGTTATAAGATGATTAGCAAGAATGTGGCTTTATTAAACGAGGTGCCGGAAGGTGCTTATGTTCAGGAAGTAGTTCTCGGTTTAGTAGCCGAAAAAGCAGGGGTGAAGGCGGGAGATATTATTATCGAGCTTGATGGCGAGAGAGTGCTTGATCAAAAAGGGAGCCGTTTATCGGAGTTAATCAATAAACAAAAAGTAGGTGAGCAGGTAAAGATAAAGGTTTGGAGAAACGGGGAAGAGGAAGAGTTTGATGTTAGGTTTGAGAAGAAAGAGTAGTTAGTTCAGGGTGGTTAGTTCAAGAAGAAGGTCTTCTATGTTTCCTTGGATCATTTTGTCGAGTTTGTGCCAGTTTTTTTTCAAACGATGGTCGGTAATTCTGTTTTGAGAAAAGTTATAAGTGCGGATTTTGTCAGCCCTTTTTCCTTGACCGACACTACTGCGCAACACTCCTTCTTTTTGTAAGCGCTTTTCTTCTTCTTCTTGCCAAAGTTTGGCTCGAAGAATGTCAAGAGCTATTTCGCGATTTTGTTGTTGAGAGCGTTCTTGTCTGGAACTAACAACTATTCCGGTAGGAATGTGTTTTATGCGAACGGCCGTGGAGACCTTGTTGACGTTTTGTCCACCGGCGCCGCCGGCACGAAAAGCAGCAAATTCGATATCAACAGGATTGATTTTTATTTCCTGAGCACTTATTTGAGGAAGGACAACGACAGTTGCGGTGGAAGTGTGAATGCGTCCGCGTTTTTCAGTGGTGGGAACTCGCTGAACTCGATGAGTTCCGGTTTCGAATTTTAGCTGATTGTAACAATCGAAGCCTTTTATTTTAATTACTCCTTGATCGATTTGAGTTACTTTCCAATCGGTTTGATTGGCGTAGCGAGTATACATGTTAAGAAGATCATCGGCCCAGATTTTGGCTTCATTTCCACCGGGTCCGGCTCTGATTTCTAAAATAGCGATATTGGGATTAACTTGAATCACTTTTTCTTGTATTTTTTGCCCTTTTCCACTTTTTCGAGGAAGCGATCAATTCTACCCTTGCTATCTACGTATTTTTGTTGACCGGTGAAGAAGGGGTGGCAGGCCGAGC
>DAOUWE010000030.1 GCA_030667285.1 Candidatus Shapirobacteria bacterium
AAGAAGGGAGTCTTGGTGTCGTGAAGAGCATAGAAAGCACGAATTAAAGTTTGGGTTGGAATTTGAGCGATAATGGCAGGGATGAAAAAAGCCAAGGTGTTGGCGGTAAGAAGCGTGGCTTTCCAGGGAAATTGCTTGGCTCCGAAAGCAATTCGGACAACCGGAAGACGAAGTGCCAACAGAAGGACAACAACCGGAAGACTTATAAAGAAAGTTTGAAGAAGGGTTTTGGTTAAAAGTTTTAAAAATTTTTCTCGATCACCTTTGGCAATGGCTTTAGTCAGAGTCGGAAGAGCGGCCTGGCCAACAGCAACACCAAAAAGTCGTGTGGGAAGTCTCATTAGTTGCTGGCTTAGATTAAAGATAGAAAGAGAGCCGGAAAGAAAAGTGGTGGCAAGAATCATGGCAAAAGTACTTTCTAGTTCTCCCAATCCCAGAGAAAGACTGCGAGGAATCATGAGCTTAATGACCTCCTTAACGCCCGGAAGGCGGAAAGAAAAGATAAAGGAATATTTGAAACCAAGCTTGAGAAGAAGGGGTAGTTGAATGAGAAAATGAAGCGCGGCTCCAATAATTACTCCAAAAGCCGGAGCGTAGATGTCGAACTTATCGGAAAGAAAAACTACTGCGAGAATGATTGATAAGTTGTACGTTATGGGAGCTAGGGCCGGAACAAGAAATCTTTTTCGAGTTTGCAGAATACCGGTAGCAAAGGTGCTTAGAAGAAAAAAGGTTTGAGCCAACATCATAAGCCTGGTGAGACGAGTCATGAGAGAAATTTGGGCCGGATCAAATCCAGGAGCTAATAGACGAGACAGTGGTTGAGCAAAAATAATGATGGCAACGGAGATTAGGAAAAAAGAAACAAAGAGAATGGAAACCACACTGGAAGCAAACTGATAGGATTCCTTTTTGTTTTTGTGGAAATATTTAGAAAAAACAGGAATGAAAGAAGCAGACAGGGCTCCGGTGACCAATAGACGGAAAACGATATCAGGAAGGCGGAAGGCGGCATTGTAAGCATCAAGCTGAGTAACGCAACAGGAAAAGAACTCGGCATAGAGGACACGATTTCTAAAAATTCCTAAGACGGCGGAAGCCAAATAAGTGAGGGCCAAAACGACGGCTGCCGACATGATTGTATTTTGGGGTTTTTGAAGAAAAGAGGTTTTGGGAAACTTTTTAACTGTTTTTTTCATTTATTTTTTTATAAGCCTATTTGATTTGAGTCTAGCATGTGGCTTGCTTGAGGAACAATGAATTGATACAATTTGCCATTATGCCACAGATAGATTCAGCAAAAAAGGCTCTTCGACAATCTTTAAAACGAAGGAAAAAAAATCAAAGTTTTAAAAAAATCTTGAAAGAGGCTGAGAAAAAGTACCTAACAAAACCGACAGAAAAGGGTTTGAGATTGGTTTTTTCACTTTTGGATAAAGCGACTAAGAAACATATTATTCACAATAACAAGGCCGCTAGGTTAAAGTCGAATTTCAGCAAAAAGATATCCCAAAAAAGCAAGGCGTGAAAAAATATTACGTAACTACTCCGATTTATTACGTTAATGACATTCCACACATTGGACACAGCTGTACTACTTTGGTGGCGGATGTTTTAGCCAGGTACCACAGACAATTGGGAGAAGAAGTTTTTTTCTTAACTGGAACAGACGAACATGGTCAGAAAGTAGCTGAAGAAGCTGAAAAAGCAGGGGTTGCTCCAATAGAGTTCTGTGACAAAATCACGCCTCGTTTTAAAAAAGCCTGGGAAGAATTAAACATCAGTTTTGATTATTTTATACGGACCACAGACGACAGACATAAAAAAATAGTACAAGAGTTGTTGCAAAAGATTTATGACCAAGGAGATATTTATAAGGACAAGTACGAAGGATTGTATTGTGTGGGATGCGAAAAGTTTTTGACAGAGAGTGATTTGGTAAATGAAAAGTGCCCTTTGCACCCGGCTGAAAAAACAATTAAACAATCTGAAGAAAATTGGTTTTTTAAATTGTCAAAATATGTTCCTCGGCTGATTGATCTCATTGAAAACGAAAAAACTAATTATATTTTTCCGAAAGGAAAAAGGTCAGAGGTTTTGGCTAAACTGAAAGCTGGGGTGAGAGATACTTCTATTTCTAGAGCTAATGTAGAGTGGGGAATTCCGGTTCCTTGGGATAAAACCCAAACGGTGTATGTTTGGGTTGATGCTCTTATAAATTACTATAGTGCTACTCGTTTTTTAAAAAATAAGAAAGATTTTTGGCCGGCGGATTTGCATATTTTGGGTAAAGAGATCTTGTGGTTTCATACTGTAATTTGGCAAGCCATGCTTTTGTCGGTAGGAATTAGTTTGCCCGAAAAAACTTACATTCACAGTTTTTATATTATTGACGGACAGAAAATGTCTAAATCATTAGGCAATGTAATTTCACCGGGACGATTGGTGGAAAAATTTGGAGTGGATGGAGCAAGATATTTAGTGACTTCATCTTTTCCGACAGAGAATGATGCCGATATCGGAATTTCCAGATTTGTGGAGAAATATAATGCGGATTTGGCTAATAACTTGGGTAATTTGGTTTCTCGGTTGGCAAAATTGGCAGAAAAAAATAAAGTGGAGATAGAAAAAAGCAAGAGTGTTTTTTATCCGGAGGTAAAAAAGGCTCTGGAAGATAGTGATACGGGTCGGGCCCTGAGTTTTATTTGGACCGAGAAGCTTAATAGATTGAATGCCAAACTGAATAAGGAAAAACCATGGACTTTGTCTCCGGAAAAAGCGAAGCCGGTGTTGAAAGAGTGTATAGAAAAATTGCTGGAGGCGGTTTTTAACATTAAACCGTTTATGCCGGAGACAGCGGAAAAAATAAAGAAAGTGTTCGAAGGAAAAATAAAAACGACTAAGGTTTTATTTCCAAAAATCGAGAATTGAGAGATGATTGATACACATGCGCATTTGACGGGAAATTTTTGCAAGAATACCGGCAAGGTGATTGAAAGGTCTCTGAAAAAAAAAGTAAGTAAAATAATTTTGGCGGCTAGTAATGTAAGAGAGTCGCGAGAAAATATTGAGTTGGCCAAAAAATATCCAGGGGTTTTGTTTCCGACAGTAGGAATTCATCCTCAACAGACAGATGCGGAGAACGCCGATTCTTTAGAGAGGCAATTAGAACGGATTGGGGAATTAATTAAAAAAAATAAAGATTTAGTGGTAGGAGTGGGAGAAACGGGACTGGATTACCTTTCCACCACGGCGGATAGGCCCGCTCCGAAAGGAGAAAAAGACCGGACAAGGAAAGAACAACAGAAATTATTTGAAGGGCAGTTAAAGTTGGCGGCTGAATATCGGTTGCCGGTGATAATTCACGCCCGAAAAGCAGTGGATGAAGCGATAGAGACAGTAAATAGATTCGAAAAGAAGCATGGGGCACGGAAAGGAGTGTTTCATTGTTATGCCGGAGGGAAAAAGAGAATAAAGAGAATTTTGGATCTTTCCGGAAAATGGTACTTTGGGGTGAATGGAAATCTTACTTATGATCCTGGACTGGAGGAGGTTTTGAAAGAGATACCTTTAGACAGGTTGCTTCTGGAGACTGACTCTCCTTTTCTATCTCCTGTTCCCCATCGAGAGGAGATAAATGAACCGGGAAACGTGAGGTTGGTTTACAAAAAAGTGGCAGAGGTGTTAAAGAAAAAAGAAAAGGATGTAGAAAACCTAGTGGATGAAAACGCGGAGAGATTATTTTCTATCTGAAGGGCTTTGCGGGGGTCGAACGGAAAGTGCTTGTTGCTTTTGTGCCGGACAGCCCTTTATGCCAAAGTTTTTATCCAGTGCTGGTTGCCCATAACGACACCCTCGGCAGGGAGGTCTGTCTATTATTGAGCAACGATAAGCGGGGACCAAGGCATTCTTCGCTTTTTGTCGATCATAGTGCTTTCTCCATGCAGGAACGGTATCAGGAACGGTATTTTGTCCTTGTTCTGACATTATTGATTAAACTAGTAATTTTTTCTTCGATGATTTTTAAAAGCTCTGCTTCTTGAGGACATTCGTCGACACAAATGACTTCATCATCTATAAAGAGGGCGGTTTTGGCCGGAATTCCAAGTTCGATTAACTTTCTTGTATCTTTTATATATTCCGGTCTGACATCGGAAAAAAGGCGTTTAAGTACTTTTTGAGTAAGGTCATAAAGTTTTTTGCCGGTGGAAGTGTTTTCGTCGTAGATCCGGATTCGCATTGATTTATTATACTATCTTTCCCAGATTTCTTTGATGGCAGAAATTAGATCGGGATCGTTGAAGTAGACGTTGAGCAGATCTTCCCAATCGGGGTTATTGATGGAAATTAAAGGATCAACGCCCCTATCTTGAATAGGCTGATTGTCGTCACGAAGAGTAAGACTGTGAACCAAGAATACAGAGTATTTTTCGTTCGGATGCAATTGAGAATCCAATGGGAAAACCCTTTCTACTGTTCCCCAGCCTCTGGTGCTGGTTCCTAGGACAACGCCGACGTTGTATTTTTTGAGAACAGCGGCCATGACTTCAGCTGACGATTGAGTATTCTCGTTGACCAAAATAACTACTTTTTTATAACGAACCAGGCCGGGCAACCAGCCGGTTTGGGTTTTGAAATCTTCTTTTTCTCCTTGATGATAAAACTGATAGGCGTATTGGTCTTGACCGATAAAGGGTCCCAGAAAATAAGGAAGTCCGTCAATGGCGCCACCGACGTTGTCGCGTAAATCAAAAATGAGAGTGTCAGGATCAGTTTCTTCGTCAATCTTTTGAGTGATGTTTTGAAGTTCTTCGAAAGTGGTGGGGGTAAATTGCTTGATATGAATGTGCAGAATTTTTTCTTGGATTAAGTCGTAAGAAATGGAGGTTTCTACGCCGGATCGGTCATAAGCCTGTCGGCTTTCTTCATCCTTTAGGGTGTCATGGGCTTCTTTTATTTCTTGAAGTTTTTGGTGAGCCTCCGGAGAGTCATCTGTCTCCAGGTCTTCTTTGATTTGCTGATAGGCATCGTCAATCTTTTCTTGATCGGCATCTTTTTCTACACCTAAAACCTCGTATTGATCGGTATCGGGATCAATGTTTTCGACTCTGTTTTTTAAGGTTTGTTCTTTTTGAGTAGTATAAAGACGGGACCGACCAAAGGGTTCTAAGTTAGCCAAAACAATGTCGGTAGTTTGAGTGCAAAATTCTCTTTTTTCTTCGTCGGTTTTGTTTTCAATTATTCCGGAGATTAGTTTTAAAATACCTTCTTTGTTTTTAGTTTCTAGAGTCTTTGGAGATTCGGTCAGTTTTTCTGAGGCCAGTTTAAATAAAGTACTGAGTTTTTCATCTGTGATTTTTTCCCAATAGTTTTCTTGAATAAGATCATAAATCTCGGCAACAAAAAGAGACTGGGGATCTTGGTCCAAAACGATGGAGTCTGGTGTTTCTTTTTGAAAAGCAGGAAGAAGACGACCCAGGCTAATACCGGCTAAAAAGAGAAAGATGACGGGAAAAACAAGAAGGTGTTTTTTGTTTAGTTTAATCATGGTCATCTTTAACTAAAAGCGAGGAGTTCGGGTTTGAAAAGCATGAGAAGGCCGATAATTAGAATTACAATACCTCCAAAGAGACGGGAAAGGCGGGCATATTTGCTTTCTATGCCGACGGCTTGAAGAGTGCGCATGGCGATATAAAAAATGACCATGTCGTCGAGCATGAAAATCAGAACGTAGAAAACAAGATAGGAATAATACTGCCAGGTCGGCAAATTGTTCATAACAAGTATTTGAGTGAAAATAGCCGGAAGGCCGGCGGAACAAAGTAGTTCGACCAGATTGACAGCAAAGGCAAGAAGGATGATTCCAAGGAGAGCGATGAAGAGATTGTCTTTTTGAGTGATTAGTTTTATTTTTTCAAAAGTTTTTTTTCTATTTTGATTCTCTTCTGTTTTACAACCGCCTTTTTTGTTTAAAAAATAGTCTTTTAGTTGATAATAAGCGGCGAAGAGGGCGACTAAGCCGATAACGATCCTAACCCAGCTTATTAACCCGACGAAGAGAAAGAGATTGAGCCAGGCAGACATGAAAAGGAAGTAAACAAAAGCAGAGGCGGCGATGAAAGAGAAGCCAAGAATCCACATGCGCTTTTTGTCTTTCATGTTCAAAAGAAGGCTGATTAAAAAAAGCAG
>DAOUWE010000085.1 GCA_030667285.1 Candidatus Shapirobacteria bacterium
ACCAAAGAGTTCTTCGTTTCTATCACTATTGCCTCACCAAACACAAAATTGGAAAAAACGCCCTTTATTATCTTCATTCCCGAGGAATCAAAGACCAAACCATAAAAGACTTTCAACTTGGCTTTTCACCCTCTAAAGACAACACTCTCTCCACTTATCTAACTAAAAAACTCTCCTACCATCCCAAAGAACTCATCGCCACCGGTACTTTTTTGGAAAGTTCTTATCGGAAAGGGGATCTTTACGATCGTTTTTCCGGCCGTTTGGTTTTTCCCATAATTAACCATCGCCAACAGGTCATCGCTTTCTCGGGCCGACTCTTGCCGGATGACAAAAGAAAAAGTGCCGGAAAATATATCAACTCTCCTGAAACCCAAACCTATCACAAAAGCGATTCTGTTTTCGGTCTTCATCTTGCCAAAGAATCCATTAAAGAGAAAAACAAAATCATCACCGTTGAAGGGGAATTAGACATGATTTCTCCATACCAAGCCGGTGTCAAAAACATTATCGCCATTAAAGGCACTGCTTTCACCGAGGGACAACTAGATCTTTTGAAACGTTTTTCTCAAAACCTTATCCTTGCCCTGGATACCGATACTGCCGGAGCTGAAGCCACAAAAAAAAGCATTCTTCTTGCCGACTCTCTCTCTTTTGATATGAAAGTTCTTGATCTCGGTCAAGAATACAAAGATCCCGACGAGGCCGTCCAAAAAAACCTTCCTTTTTTCAAAAAACAAATCAAAAAAGCAATTCCGGTTTGGGACTTTTTTATAAACACGGCCCTTTCGGAACACAACTCTCGGACCGTCTACGGCAAAAAACGAATCCTTCAAAAAACCCTTCCCTATTTTGCCCGTCTTGAAAATCAGGTTATTAAAGAAGTTTATCTCGCCAAACTCGCCGCAGTTCTGGGTGTGTCTAAGGAAGCCATTCAAGAAGAATCCCGGAAACTCGAAAAAACATCTCCTTCATCCTCTCGCCCTGTCTCGCCTCCGCCTCCTCGTCCTCAATCCACTTCTCAAACTAGGAGAGAGGTACTTGAAGATTACCTTCTCCTTCTTTTATTAAGATCCCGAAAACCTCAACTCGTTCTGAAAAAAGAAAAAGACCTTGAAAAAATTTTTAAACTTTCTCGCAATCTCCCTATCATTAAAAAAATTAAAAAAATCAAAAAATTTAACCCCGCCACCTTCGCCGATTCTTTTCCAGCCGAAATCAAACCTGCTTTCGAAAAAGCCTACCTTAAAGCTCTGGATCTGAGTTTTGATTCCAAAACCCGTTTTGCAGAAATAAAAAAGACTACCAATAGTATAAAATCCATTGATCTCAAAAACGCCATTAACCTTTTTTCTCAATCTCTAGCTCAGTCTGAAGCTAAAAAACAAAAAGCGTCCACTAAAAAAATAGAAAAAAAGATACTAGATCTAACCAGGGAACTTTCTCAAATCCAAGCTCAAGATTAATTTTTACCAATAGTCTTTCCGGCCATAGACTTTCCTGTCTACAGGGATTATAATACCCCATTAAATGAGCGCACCCCTTCTGGACTTCAGTAAAATCAAAAGGCGCCTCCTTGACAAGGGGAAGTCTCAAGGCTATTTAACCCAGGACCAGGTACTAGACCAAATCTCTGAACCCGAACTTTATATCGAAGCCCTCGACAATTTCTATGACACCCTTCTTGAAAAAGGTATTGACATTTTTGAAGGAGTTTCTCAGGAAGATCTAAAAGCAGACGAAACCATTTTTAAAGCCATTCCTGTTTTGGCCCTTCTTTCCGGTGCCGGTTCCACTGACCCGGTCCGCATGTATCTGAAAGAAATCGGAAAAGTCGATCTTCTAAAATTCGAACAAGAAGTCAAGCTTGCCCAACAAATAGAAAAAGGTTCCGGTAAAGCTCGAGCACAGCTAATAGAGGCTAATTTAAGATTAGTAGTTTCTATTGCCAAAAAATATATTGGCCGAGGTCTTTCTTTCCTGGATCTTATTCAAGAGGGGAACCAGGGTTTAATGCGTGCCGTTGAAAAATTCGATTGGCGCAAGGGCTTTAAATTCTCAACCTATGCCACTTGGTGGATTCGCCAAGCCATTACTCGTGCCATTGCCGATCAAGCCCGCACTATTCGTATCCCTGTTCACATGGTTGAAACCATAAACAAGGTTTTCAAAACCGCCCGCGCTCTCACTCAGGAATTAGGACGTGAACCGGCCATTGAAGAAATAGCCATTGTTCTTGATTTGCCCGAAGAAAAAGTAACCGAAATTTACAGAATTTCCCAAGACACCACTTCTTTAGCCACTCCGGTGGGGGACGACGAAGACTCTTTTCTTGGAGATTTTATCGAAGACAAAACCCAGGCTTCTCCTTACGAGGAAACTTCCAGAGAACTTCTAAAAGAATCTATTGAATCTGTTCTCGACGGACTTGATGAAAGAGAAGGAGATGTCTTAAAAATGCGTTTTGGACTCATGGGCAACAATCCTCAAACTCTCGAGGAAGTAGGCAAAAAGTTTGGTGTCACCAGAGAACGAATTCGTCAAATCGAAGCCAAGGCTTTAAGAAAACTCCGCCATCCATCAAGAAAAAAACAACTCCAAGACTACCTAGATTAGTTAATTGTGAACAAGCTATTTGTAACAAAGCCTTGCATTCATTGGTTCGGAATGACATGATTTAGTATGGGTTATGCGGGAAAACTCAAAGAAAAGAAAACGGCTTTAAAGCTCAGGAAGCAAGGA
>DAOUWE010000060.1 GCA_030667285.1 Candidatus Shapirobacteria bacterium
AAGGGTGGCGGTGATGAAAAAAGTCGCGGGGAGGATTTTTATATTGGTGATTAGGCCGGGAAAGGTGTTGAAGAAAAGTCCAAGAACAAGGGCGGGGAGAGTGCCAATGAATAAAAATTTTATCTGGTTTATGGCTTTGGGTTTTTGAGAAGCAAGTCCCTCAAAGAGTGAAAAGATGGTGCTTCGGAAATAGACCAGAACAGAGAATAAGGTGGCGGTGTTTAGAAAAACATCGAGAACCAGGGAGGGCTCAAGGCCGAAGAGAGATTGAAAAAGATTGAGATGCCCGGAGGATGAAACGGGGAGAAATTCGGAAATAGCTTGGATGAGAGCAAGTACTAAAAGTTGAAAAAGAGGCATGAGTGATTATCGATGGAACAGTCTTGGAAAGCAAGAGTGGTGTTTATCTTCGGGGGGATTGTCTGGCTCTGCGAGCCTTGCCACCGGTGCCAACTTTTCGTCTTTCTCGAATACGAGAATCACTGGTTAAAAGTCCGGCTTTTTTCAGTATGGGTCGGAATTTTTCTGTGTTTTGAAGATTAAGCGCTTTAGAAACAGCCAATCTGACAGCACCGGCTTGGCCACTTTTTCCTCCGCCTTTAACCTTGGCTTCAAAGAAAAATTTCTCTTCTGTTTCGGTAAGACTAAGAGGAAGTTTGATCGTGGTGAGCTGAGTTTTTAGAGGAAAATATTTTGAAATTTTCTTTCCATTCACGGTACTCTCTGTTTTCCCTCGAAAAAGTTTTAAATTACAAATAGCAGAGCGCCTTTTGCTTCTAGCGTAAAAATATTTTTTAGCCATTTTTGGTTTCTATAAATTTGTCTTGATGGGTGTGTTTTTCGTCGACAAAAACTTTTAATCTTCGAAGTCTATCTTTTCTTTGTTTGTTTTTGGGCAACATTCCATTGACGGCGTGATGGATAACTTTTCGAGGATCTTTTTCCATCATTTGCTTTAGAGTTAGCTCCCTTAAATTCCCGGCATAGCCAGAGTGGCGATAGTATATTTTTTGTTTAAGCTTGCGACCAGTGACTCGAATTTTGTCAGCGTTTATAACCACCACATAATCTCCATGGTCGTGATGGAAAGAAAGATTGGGTTTGTGTTTGCCGATTAATAAGGTGGCTATTTGAGACGTGGCACGTCCCAAAATCTGATCTTTGACATTGACTAGATGCCAATTTCTTTTAATTTTTTCTTTGGGTAGGTGAGTGGTTTTCATTTTTTAGGAAGTGCTTTTTTAACTTTGGTCGATTTTGTTTTCTTGGCTTTTTTCTCTTTTCGAGCTTGTTTTTTCAAGGCCTTTTTGTCGGGTTTTTCGGGAGGCAAGAAGTTTATGGGTTTAACGAATTCCATACGAGCAATGATAGCCTGATCCCCTTCTCTTTTAAAAAGGGGAGTGATTTTAATGTAGTTTCCTTTTTGATCAGGGAAGTTTTTTTGGATAAGATCAACAATTCGATTAACCCAGTTTCGATCTTGAAAATAACGGTAAAGAAATCTTCTGTCAGCCAAATCACCTCGATTAGCACGATGGGCCATTTTTTCAACCAAAGGAAGTACCGCCTTGGTTTTGGCTGTGGTTGTTTTCAGGGTACCGTAAGTAAAAAGCGAGCGAGCGAGGCCCAGAAAAAGTGCTTTTCTTTGGTTGCGGTTGCGACCCAGTTTTTTTCCTCTAAGGCGGTGTCTCATGAGTAGTTTTTCAGGCTGACCAAGAGAGGTCTTTGTCTTTCAACCAGCCGTCTATTAATTTGAGTGACTTTTCACCGACATTCTTGGCTTTGGAAACCTCGGGGCGACCGGCTTCAACAAGATCACTTACTTGGTCATAACCGGCCTTTTTAAGAGCGTTGGTTACTCGAAGCGGAAGATCTATTTCTTCGACCAAATAAGTCGGGGTTTCCTCTTCTTGACTTGATTGACTCAATTCCAAGTCTTCCTTGAATTCTTTGGGGTCGATGATTTGCATAAGGGAGGCGATCAGATCTCTGGTGGCCAACTCTAAAGCTCGAGAAGGTTTTATGGAAGAATCGGTCCAAATTTCAAGAGTGAGTTGGTCATGACTATATTTTTTACCCAGTCGTGCAGGCTCAACTTGATAGCTGGCCTTTCTAACCGGAGAAAAATCAGCATCAATTGGAATCTCTCCTATGACACTATCTTCCTTCTCTTTGGCAGGAAGATATCCATAACCGGATTCAACGGTGAGCTGAAGATTAAACGTTGATTTACTGTCAGCCAGAGTAGCAATGTGCTGATTCGGATTGGCCACTTCAATGCCGGGACTAAGTTGAATATCTTTAGCGGTGACTTTGCCGGGTCCCTTGGCGTCTATTTTGAGAAGAATGGGTTCGTCGCCTTCATAAACGAATTTTACTTGCTTGAGGTTGAGACTAATTTCAACCAAATCTTCTTTAATGCCGGGAAGGGTGGTAAAGAGGTGGCTGGTTCCTTTTGCTTTTATCCCCGTAATAGCGGCACCGGGGATAGTGATATAAAGGATGCGTCGAAGAGTGTTTCCTAGAGTGTGTCCAAAACCTCCGATGAGAGGAGAAATAATAAATTTACCGTAATCGGCGGTTTCTTTGACCTTTTTGATATTGAACTTGTTAGTAACAATCATGATGGATTAAATAAATAAAATTTTAATTTAAAGAATGTTTTTATTTTGAATAATATTCGACAATAAGACTTTCGTCTATGTTTTGGTCAATTTCTTTGCGTTCCGGAAGTCCAATCACTTTTCCAATAATGGCTTTTTTCTGAATCCAAGAAGGGGTTTTTACTCTTTTCTCCTTGATCCAGGACTGAACTGAATCCATTTTGCTTATTTGTTGATTAAAGGTTACCAAATCGTCTTTTTTAACCAAATAAGAAGGAATGGTCATTTTTTTACCATTAACAGTAACGTGACCGTGAGTAATGATTTGGCGGGCAAAGGTTCTTGAGGGAACGGTACCTAATCGATAAAGAACGTTGTCTAGGCGTAATTCTAAAAGCTGAAGCAAGATAAAACCGGTATCGCCCTTTTTCTTTTCGGCTTGTTTGTAAAGTCGGCGGAATTGTTTCTCCAAAACTCCATAGATTCTTTTTGTTTTTTGTTTTTCTCTGAGTTGTTGACCGTAGGAAGAAAGACGTCTGAAAGATTTTATTCCGTGTTGGCCCGGAGGAACGGCTCCTTTTTTTTCAAGAGGACACTTGGCAGAATGACATCGGTCCCCTTTTAAGAAGAGTTTTTCCCCTTCCCTTCTGCATAAACGACATTTTTTACTTAGTTTGGCCATAAATTTATCCCCTTCTCTGTTTTGGAGGTCTGGGCCCATTGTGAGGAATGGGGGTGATGTCTGAAATTTTTAAAATTGAAAGATTTCGATTGGCTCTCAAGGCTCTGAGGGCGGCATCTCTGCCTGTTCCCGGCCCTTTAATGAAAACAGAATATTTGCTTAATCCAAAATCATTTCTGGATTTTTCCAGGGCTCTTTCGATGGTGGTGGTGGCGGCATAGGGAGTGGACCTTCTGGTTCCTTTGAAACCGGCACTGCCGGCACTGACCCAAAAA
>DAOUWE010000038.1 GCA_030667285.1 Candidatus Shapirobacteria bacterium
CCGGCGCTACCGAAGATCAACAGGGAATACCTTTCTGTGGACGTTCAGGTAATTTACTAGACAAACTCTTGGCTCAAATCTGTCTAGACAGAAAGGCTGTCTTCATCACCAACATTGTCAAACATCGTCCGCCGGGAAATCGTGATCCCCAACCTGCCGAAATTACTGCCTGCACTCCTTACCTAAAAGAACAACTTTTAATTATAAAACCAAAAATCATAGTTACTTTAGGTCGTTTTGCTCTGAATTATTTTTTTCCCGAGGCCTTTATTAGTCGTTCCCATGGCCAATTAGTTGAAATTAAGTGGGAGGGACTGGATCTTAAAATCATGCCTCTCTATCATCCGGCCGCCGGTCTAAGAAACGGAACTGTTCTGAAAGACATTCAATCTGACTTTGTTAAGCTTGGGCTTTTCTTGGGTACTATTAAAAAAACAGTCCCTGAATTCAAAAATCCTTCGACAACTTCCGACTCTCCGGAATCGCAAAACAAAAAAGAAGAACCGGCACAAACAACATTGTTATAAAAACAATTTGAAAATACATTACAATATATTATGAATAATAAAATACAACAAAATTTCAAAAGAAAAACTTTCCCCGCTGACGCTCTACGCATCGCCTCTCTAGGTGGCTTCAATGACGTTACTCAAAACCTTTTCGTCTACGAATTCATTCCTCAGGGAAAAGAAGACCAAAGCCAGATACTTATTGTCGACTGTGGAGTCGGCTTTCCCGAATCTGACTTTTTGGGAGTAGATCTTATTATCCCCGATACTCGCTATCTCGAAGAAAGAAAAGATCGCATTTTGGGAATTCTTATCACTCATGGTCATGAAGACCATGTCGGAGCCCTATCTTATGTCCTTCCGAAGATTGGTAAAAACATACCGATTTTCGCTCCTCGATTAGCCGCCGCTCTGGCAGAATCTCGTCTCACTGAGGCTGGACAGCATGTCAAGTTTAATATCGTTGAGGAACAAAAGACCATCAACATCGGGCCTTTCAAGATAGAGCCTATCCATGTCACTCATTCCATAAGGGATACCTTCCATTATCTAATTGCTACTCCTATGGGTAATTTTTATCATGGATCGGACTATAAGTTTGATCTAAAGCCCCTGAATGAACCTCCACCGAATTTACGCCGTATCGCTGAATTATCCACCAAGGGTGTAAACTGTCTTCTCTCCGACTGTCTTGGTGCCGACCACGAAGAATATTCTGTATCTGAATCCAGTCTGGCTGAGATGATCGACAATCACATTAAATCTTCCAAGGGAAGAGTCTTTGTTACCACTATTTCTTCAAATATTGACCGTTGGAGTCAAGCCATAACGGCTTCCAAAAAATATGGAAGAAAAATAGTACCGTTGGGTTACTCTGTTCAAAGAATTATCAAACTTGCTCAAGAGCTCTCCTATATAGATCTTAAAAAATCAGACATTATTGATCATCGCCGGGCCTCTAATTTTTCCGACAACAAACTTACTTTCTTAGTTGCCGGATTTGCCGCCCAAGCTAACTCTGCCCTAAGTAAAATTGTCATGGGCAAGCATCAGGTCAAAGTTAAATCCGGTGACAAAGTTATCTTTACTGCCCCTGACTATATTCCGGGAACTACCTCCGGTATTTATAAGCTAATAGACATTCTAAGCAAGATGGGAGCCGAGGTCATTCATTCCGGTTCTACCAAAGACACCATTCACGTTTCCGGACATGGCTCTCAAATAGAACAGGCTCTTTTAATAAATCTCACTAATCCCAAATGCCTGCTTCCTATCGGCGGCAACTATCGACATGTTAAAAAATATGAAATTATGGCCCAAAAAATGGGCTATAAACCAAACCAAATCCTTATTCCCGAACCCGATCAAGCCGTCACTTTTTGGGCAGATGGAAAAGTAGATTTCAATACCCGTGTTCCCCAAAGACAGGTTCTGGTTGATGGCTTAGGAGTAGGGGACGTTGGACACATAGTCTTAAGAGACAGGCGCACTCTTTCTCAAAATGGCATTGTTATTATTACCATGTTGGTGGATACCGAAACAGCAGACCTTGTTTCTGAGCCTTACGTTACCACCCGTGGTTTTGTTTTCGAAAAAGAGGCAAAATCTGTCCTAATCGAAATCAAGAAAACGGCTCAAAAGAAATTTCAAGAGTCACGGTCTAAGCCCATCAATCTTGATTTTGTTCGTCAGACAGTCCAGGGAGCCATAGAAGACCAAGTCTACAAAAAAACCAAGCGCCAGCCCATGGTTCTGCCTCTAATTATCAGGGTCTGACCAAATCCTTTCACAGCTGGTAAAATAAGTCCATGCGTTATTCTCGTCTTTTTGGTAAAACTCAAAAAACTGCTCCTTCTGACGCTGTTCTGTCCAGTCATAAATTTCTTTATCAAGCCGGCTTTATTCGTCGCTTTTCTACCGGCCGTTGGTCTTTTCTCCCCCTTGGTTTAAAAGTTTGGCAAAAGATATTTTCCATCATTGAGAAAGAAATGGACGCTATTGACGCCCAGCGCTTAGTTGTTCCCTTTCTTCATCCCATAGAAATCTGGAAAAAAACTAACCGCGATCAGGCTTTTGGCGAAGAAATGCTTTTCGTGAATGATCATTATGACCAAACCTTTGCTTTAGGAGCTACCGCTGAAGGCATGATGGCCGAACTAGTCAAAATGTTTTCTCCTTCCTACAAAGATCTTCCTCTGGAGATCTACCAATTTTCCAGTAAATTTCGCGACGACAAACGCCCTCGTGGTGCGCTCATGCGTGTTCGTGAATTCATGATGAAAGACGCTTATAGTTTCTGCGCCGATAAAAAACAATTTGAAAAAAGTTATCAAAAATTCTACAATTCCTATTCGAAGTTAGCTAAAATTTTTAATTTGAAAGCTACTCCTGTATTGGCTGATTCCGGAGCCATTGGTGGAGCAGTCTCTCATGAATTCATGGTCGAGACCGAGAAAGGGGATAACTCTTATTTTGTCTGCTCTCATTGCAAGAAAGCCTGGAATCAAGAAAGGTGTCCAGCTCACAAACCTCACCTAAACAAAACTGAAAAAGAAAAACCTTTCAAAATAACCGATCAACCCCAATGGGTCATGACCATGGAAGACAACGTCAGACATTACGAAGAACCCCTCTGGCGCTATCTCAAAAATGTAGTCTACAAAGGCTCAGATAAAAAACTCTACATTGCCTCTTTAAGAGGGGATCAAGACGTTAATGAAACCAAACTGGCTCGCTGTTTAGGTCTTCATTCTTTAGATCCGGCAACCGACAAGGATCTTGAAAAACTTGACACCAAGCATGGCTATGTCCATTCCTGGGGTCAAAAAGGAGCCACTTATGTTGGAGACATAGGTCTGACCAAAGTTAAAAACTTCATCGGTGGTCAGAAAGAGGACAAGACAGATTCCATAAACGTCAACTATGGTCGCGATTTTGAGTACAAACACTTAGCTGACATAGTCGAGGCAAAAGACGGCGATACCTGCGCTGAATGTAAAAAAGGCAACCTAGAAGAAAAAAAAGGAATAGAGTGGGGTCACACTTTCAACATTGGCCACTTTTATTCCAAACCTCAAGAATGCAATTTTACTAACAAGTCCGGTCAAGAAAAACCTCTTTGGATGGGCTCTTACGGTATCGGTATTGGCCGATGTTTAGCTCTTATTGTCGAGAAACATCATGATGACAAAGGTATTATTTGGCCCAAAAATGTTACTCCCTACCATGTCCATCTTCTCGGTCTCGATCTTTCTAATGAAAAGGTCAAAAAAGAAGCGGAATCCCTTTACAAAAAACTAAAAGAAGCCGGCATAGACGTTCTTTACGATGATCGTCTAGATTCTACCGCCGGCGAAAAATTCGCCGACGCCGATCTAATTGGTATCCCCGTTCGCCTTTTGGTTTCCCAACGCTCTCTGAAAGAAGGTGGAATAGAACATAAACTACGTTCTCAAAAGGATTCCCAAATCCTATCTTCAGAAAAAATCCTTAAAACCTGCCAAAAACACTACGAAAAGTAAGATGTCAGACAAAGACAAGCCTGTCCATCCCTCTTTTTACACCAAGAACTATTTTCTCAGATCCTGCGAAGGTTGGAAGCATTGGCTCAAGTCAGAAGAACTCTCTCCTCGTCTCAAACACGCCTTCTCTCTGCTCAATATTACGAAAGACACTTATCTTCTAGATTTTGGTTGCGGTCGAGGGGAAATGACCATTAAAACAGCTCAAAAAGGCGCCAGAGTTTTGGCAATCGATTATTCAAAAAACGCTCTCAGTCTGTTTAAAAAATCTCTTCAAAAACTGGACCGAGAAACTAAATCTCGAATATCGGTTCGAAAAACCAATGTAGAATCTCTAAAACTAAAACCAAATTCTTTTGACCACGTTCTTTTTTTAGACGTTTTTGAGCACCTTACTGATCAGCAATTAAAAACAATCCTTAAGAAATTCCACCAATGCCTCAAGCCGGGAGGAAAAATCCTTATTCACACAGCTCCAAACAAAAACTTCCTAAATTACGGATATTCCTTTTACACTCGTTGGTTAAATACGATTCTCAACCCTCTCTGGAAATTTCTTTTCCAAGAAACATTAAGAACGAGTAAGCAGTTCCAAACCCCAGATGAAAGAAAGGTCCACATTAACGAACAAACTCCGAAAACACTCAAAAACTGGCTAAAAAATTCCGGCTTTCAATCCCGAGTCTGGTCAGACAGTAGTTTCCACCTCATTCGTCTTAGAGACAGATTAGATTTCTCTCTCTTGCGTCCTGTCTGGATTCCTTTTTTACGTCGATTTTTTGTCTACGATCTCTGGGCTATTGCCATCAAGCCGATCACTTAAGGATTTATCACTATCTCTTTTTCGGTGGTCCCGCTGAGAAACAACAAGTCTGACCGGACCTGTATCTACATCCCGATTCTCTTTTCTCCGGCATCTTAGGATAGAAAGTACATTCTTCTCCTGGCACATAAAGCAAGCAAGGATGAGAAGCCACAGTTCTTCTTTCTTCATTTTCCCTTTTATTTTTCATGGAATTTATTATACCAGACCTTTGTGTATACTTATCCTATGGCCAAACGAGGCAGAAAAAAGAAAGCAGAGAATCTGAGACAAGAACAAGGAGGTCCCATCCTTGTCTGAATGATCGAGGAATATATTGTCCCGTTCGTCCATCGCCAAGGAATGGGGATTGTTCTTATCGTGTTGGCAGGGTTTGTTGTCATGCACAAGGA
>DAOUWE010000026.1 GCA_030667285.1 Candidatus Shapirobacteria bacterium
AAGCTTAAAAAAAGCACGATCCAATCCGTTTTAGCCATTCTGCTTTTCGTTCTTTCCATTATCTCCATTTTTTCCTATTTACAACAAGGATATTTTCCCACTCGACTTAATCTTCTTTTAATTAAATATCTTGGTTTTTTGTCTATCCTTTTTCCTTTCCTTCTCCTTCATCTCGGCCTTGTCTTTTCCAAAATCAAAAGCCCTTTAAAAGACACCAACGTCTTCATTGGCTTTCTCTTAACTTTCGCTTCCCTTTTGGGATTATTCAAACAGGGGATTATCGGTCAGTTTTTTTGGTCCGAGAGTTCATTTCTCATCACTTCTTTCGGTGCCCTTTTGGTTTTTCTCGGAGGGTCTCTTATCGGTATCGTTGTTCTTTTTAACACCTCTCTTGCCCAAATACTTTTTCTTTTCCAAAGAATTGGAAGAGGAATTAAGAGATATTCTATTGGACTGGAAAGAAAAACAAAAAAGAAAAAAGAAACTCGCTTTGCTGGAGATCAATTAAAAATTACTGACCCGTCACCGGCTTCTACTCCTGTCGCTCCCCAACCCGCAAAAACCCCCACTCAAACCTCCCCGGACCTGTCTAAAGGCACCCTGACCTCTTCCCTCCCAAAAAGTCACATCTGGCAATATCCTCCACTTTCGATACTGAGTGATAGTGGTGGCACCAGGGCTGATCGTGGAGACATTAAGAAAAACGCTAACACCATCGAACAAACACTGGAATCTTTTGGTATTACCGCCCGAGTATCGGAAATCAACAAAAGCCCTTCTGTTACCCAATACGCTTTGGAAGTTGCCCTGGGAACAAAATTATCAAAAATAGTCTCTCTCAGTAACGACCTGGCACTGGCTTTAGCCGCTCCCACCGGTCAAATTCGTATTGAAGCTCCCATCCCGGGCCGTTCCCTCATCGGTATAGAGGTCCCCAATAAATCTTTGGAAATAGTACCCATGCACACCATTATGAACTCTGATGTCATGAAAAAATCCGAATCTAAAATTACTATTCCCCTGGGTCTCGGAGTGTCAGGCAAACCTTCCGTCGCCGACATTGCTCGAATGCCTCACGTTTTAATCGCCGGTCAAACCGGATCCGGAAAATCAGTCTGTATCAATTCCTGGATCAGCTCAATTCTTTTCAGAGCCTCTCCGGAAGAAGTCAGGGTAATTATGGTCGATCCCAAAAGAGTAGAGCTCACCCGTTACAACGGCATTCCTCATTTACTGACCCCCGTTATTGTCGAGCCGGACAAAGTCCTTCAGTCTTTGGAATGGACTACCTCTCAAATGGAAAAACGCTACAAGCTTTTTGCTGAAGTCGGAGCCAGGAATATTGAAACCTACAACAATATGGCCGGCTTCCAAACCCTGCCTTACATTCTTTTCATCATTGATGAATTAGCCGACATTATGCTTTATGCTCCGGCAGAAATCGAAGACAAAGTGTGCCGCCTGGCTCAAATGGCTCGAGCCACGGGTATTCACTTGGTCTTGGCTACCCAACGCCCCTCGGTTGATGTTTTAACCGGTCTTATCAAAGCCAATATTCCCACAAGAACCGCTTTCGCTGTCGCCTCGGTCACTGACTCTCGAGTCATTCTCGACTCCCCCGGCGCAGAAAAACTTCTTGGTAGGGGAGACATGCTTTACATTCCTCCGGATTTGGCCAAACCTCTTCGTTTCCAAGGCGCTCTTATTTCTGATACCGAAATTGGAAAACTTGTCGGTTTTTTGAAAAAACAACAACAACCGGAATACAACCAAGAAATATCTACTCATCCCGTATCTGCCCCCGGAGGCAGCAAAACACTTTTAGTTGACGGGGAAGAGCGAGACGAGAAATTTAAAGAAGCTCTCGATTTGGTTGTTAGTAGTGGTAAGGCCTCGGCTTCTCTTCTTCAGCGACGATTAAAGCTCGGTTATGCCAGAGCCGCCAGAATTCTTGATCAGCTGGAAAGAGCAGGTGTTGTCGGTCCTGCTGATGGATCCAAGCCTCGTGAAATTTTGAGTTCCTGTATTCAAGCTGGCTTTCCTTCTCCTTCCGAATCTCTCGAAACAGAAAATTCTTAAGAATCCAATATGAAATCGGTCGGAACTATTCTAAAAGAAGAACGCAAAAAACTTGGCCTAAGTCTTAAAACTGTCTCTCAGAAGACCAAAATTTCTCTAAAAATCCTCCACCGTCTTGAAAAAAATCAATTTCAAAAACTGCCGGGAGAACCCTACTGCTCTCTTTTTGTTAAAGATTACGCTCAGTTTTTATCACTTCCTCCCCAAAAAACAGTCGCCATTTGTCGTCGTGATCTGAAAGAGCTTAAAAAACCATCTCTGCCGAGATCTCAGTCTCAGTTAAACTTTACTCCCAAATTTACTGTTTCTATTCTCATCCTTGTCAGCATTCTGTTTTTCAGCTTTTATCTTTTTTATCAATACCGGCAATTCCAAAAACCCCCCTCTCTGGAAGTGGCTTGGCCTGCTACCGAATCAATTAGTAAAAATGAATTCGAACTTAGAGGAATTACTGACCCCGAAAGCGTTATTCGTGTTAACGAAAAACCAATTATTGTCGACCCGAAGGGTAATTTTTTTACGGTTGTTAAACTTAAGCCGGGAGCCAATACTATTCGTATTGAAGCCGTTTCTCTAAACAAAAAATCCACTATTCAAGAAAAAATAGTCGGATATACCTCTATGCCTTGACCTTCTCTGTTATTTTGCTAACCTTTGATATGGACATTACTCAGCTTGCCCCCTATCTTTTAATTTTTGTTGTCACTTCTCTCACCGCAATTCTTATTATTTCCGGTATCTGGGTTATTAAAATTCTCAAAGAATTTCTGCAAACTGTTCGGCAAATTAACAGTATTTTAGATGACACCAAGGTCGTTTCTGAATCTGTAGCTGAACCCGTGGCCACCTTTTCAGATTTCTTAATGGGCCTAAGAAGCGGTTTAGACCTTGTCACTAGATTGGTACAAAAAAACGAAAAGAAGAAAAAGCCCTCCTCTGTCAAAACACAAACCCCGAAGAAGTAACTCGGTTTGGTTTATAATATCTTCATGCAGGCTAGAGAACTAAAGGAAAAATACATAAAATTTTTCCTGGGCAAAAAGCATGTTGAAATACCCTCCGTCTCTCTTGTTCCCGAAAACGATCGATCCGCTCTCTTTGTCTCTGCCGGCATGCATCCCCTGGTTCCCTACCTTCTTGGCCAACCCCATCCTTCCGGCAAAAGACTGGTCTCTGTTCAAGAATGTCTTCGAACAGGAGACATTGAAGAAGTCGGAGATACCACTCACCATACTTGGTTTGAAATGTTGGGCAATTGGTCCTTAGGAGATTATTTCAAAAAAGAATCTCTTGCCATGAGTTTTGAGTTTATCACCAAAGTTCTCAATATTGATCCCAAACTTTTACACGTCACTTGTTTTGAGGGCGATAAAGATGCTCCTCGAGATGAAACCTCAGCTGATGCCTGGAAAAAACTAGGAATCAAAAAAGAACGCATCCATTTCCTTCCCAAAAAAGATAACTGGTGGGGACCGGCCGGAACCACTGGACCCTGCGGTCCTGATAGCGAAATCTTTGTTGATATTTTCCCCGATCTTCCTGACGAAAATTTTGTTAAAGGCAACCTTCGAGGCCGCTACATGGAAACCTGGAACAATGTTTTTATGGAATACAACAAAGGTAAAAAAGAAAAATATTCTCCACTTTCTCAAGTAAACGTAGACACCGGCATGGGAATAGAAAGAACAGTTGCTATTTTAAACGGCCTGGCTGATAGTTACCAATCTTCCATCTGGCTACCAATTATTAAAAAAATAGAAACTCAAACCGGACTGCCTTACCTCAAAAATCAAGCTCCTATTCGTATCATTGCCGATCACATTCGTTCTGCGGTCTTTCTTCTTGCTGACGATGTGGAACCTTCCCCCAAAGAAGCAGGTTATGTTCTAAGAAGATTAATAAGAAGAGCCATAGTTCAAGCCAAAAGTCTTGGTTTGAGCGAAAATTTCACCTCTGATCTTGCCGAGGTCGTTATGGAAAACAAAAACAATTACGCCGGCGACTATCCGGAACTTGAAAGAAACCAAGATCTTATTTTAAAAAGTCTGGATGATGAAGAAAACCGCTTTCGAGTAACTCTAGACAAAGGTTTGAAAGAAATTTCTCGCCTCATAAAGAAAAAAGAACTTTCCGGTCTTAATGCCTTCAATATCTACCAAACCCACGGTTTCCCCCTCGAAATGATTATTGAAGAAGCCCGAAAATCAAATTACTCGCTCTCTTCTGATTTCCAAGAAGCGTTTGAAGAAACCAAAAAGGGACACGTCAAGCTTTCCCAAACTGCCGCCAAGGGCAAGTTCGCCGGAGGTCTTTCCGGTAATGATCCTCAAGTCCTCAAGTATCACACCGCCACCCATCTTTTACACTCCGCCCTAAGAAAGATTCTTGGAGATCATGTTAAACAAAGCGGTAGCAATATCACCACCGAAAGACTTCGTTTTGATTTTACCCACCCTCAAAAACTAACCGAAGAAGAAATTAAAAAAACAGAGAATTTGGTAAACGATTACATAAAATCTGCCCTCCCCATCACTCAAAAAACCATGACTTATGAAGAATCTCAAAAACAGGGGATTATCTCTTTCTTCAAAGATCACTATCCCGAAAAAGTAACTGCTTATTTCATTGGAAACGAAAAAGACCCTGTCTCTGCCGAGCTATGCATGGGTCCTCACGTAAAAAACACCGAAGATTTGGGAAGATTCACTATTCAAAAAGAAGAAAGCTCCGGCTCCGGAAAACGCCGTATCTACGCCCTCCTGTCTTAACTGGAAACTATACCCAAAGCTTAGTAGACTTAGTCTATGTCCTCTCCTCCTAAAAATTTTTGGCTGATAATTATTCAAGAAAAAGAATTAACTGTTAGTTTAATTTCTTATCTTGATAACAAAATTCAAATTCAAGGAACAGGAGAAAAACAAACCTGGTCGGGAAGTGATGAAAAAGAACTGATTTCTGCTGTTGACATCTCTCTCACTACTTGCTCAGAATCTTGCCATTTAGCAGAAGATCAAGAGCCGGACAACGTTGCCCTTATCATTTCTCCTTTCTGGATAGATGAAAGCGGAGAAATCATTAAAACAAAAGCCTCCCTTTTAGAAAAGTTGTGCACCCAGCTTGAATTAAAACCCCTGGGTTTCATGGTCGACGACGAAGCTATTGCCGACGCCAGAGATCAAAAAGGCAGTCTTTCCAATAGCTTTATTCTCGTTCAGCTTTCTGGTTCTGAATACAGACTATCTTTAGTCCATTTGGGAAAAATAAAAGCCAGAGCCAAATACTCCTACGACCAAACCCTGTCGCCAAAAGAACTTGAAACTGCTATTCAAAGTCTGAAAACAAATACCACCCTCCCTCCCCAAATTATTTTTTGGGGAAACATCGATCCGGCCTTAGAGGAGCAAATGCTAAATTATCCCTGGACAGGAAGACAAAAAGGTCTTGGTTTTCTGCACTTCCCTGAGTTTAAAATTCTTGATGATCAGGAGCTACTTTCTATTTTTTCTCAGATCATTACTCAAGAAATGATCCAAGCCTTACCAGCATCGGAAAAAACAAAAAAAACAAAAACCTCTTCTAACTCCGAACCCGACCCCGACCCCGAGCCTAAGCCCGACCCCGAACTGCCACCCCCCTCTGAGAAACAAAATTTTGGTTTTGTTCCCGCCGACATTGCCAAAGAAGTTCAAACCGATCTTCAGTCTTCTTTGCCCACCATGGCCTCTCCGTCTGAAGAAAGCGTCGATCCCCAATCTCAACTTGAATTCTCGGAACCCTCTCTGGAACCCACCGCTCCTAAAACAAGAAAACTCTCCTTTCCGACCTTTCCCAGACTAAAATTCCCCTCGCTTCCTTTCCCCTCCCTGTTTAAGAAAAAACCCACTGTTTTACTTCCTCTCATTCTCTTTATCCTTCTTTCCGCCTCTGTTTTCTCTTGGTACTACTTTCCCAAAGTCGACGTGGCCTTGTACGTAAAGCCCGAGCCCGTAGAGTTTACCGCTCCGGCTACTTTTGATTCCACTATCAGCCAGCTTGATTCCGATCAAGTAATAATTCCGGTCAAAGAACATAGTTTTTCCATTACCAGAAGCAAAGAAGAGGGCACTACCGGCCAAAGAACTATTGGTGAAAAATCCAAAGGTGAAATAAAAATCCAGAACCGCGCTGACGAAAGATTCAATCTTCCAAAGGGAACAGTCGTCATCTCTGATGCCGGACTTTCTTTTTATCTTACTTCCGAAATTTCAATTGCCAGTAAAACTCCGGATTTTGAATCAGGCCTTGATCATTGGGGAGAAACCAAAGCGATGGTGGAAGCCGCCCAAATCGGACCGGAATACAATCTAGGCGAGTCAACCCGCTTTACTGTAAAAGACTACGCCGAATCTGTCTTTGTCGTCACTAGTACAGAATCTTTTACCGGAGGATACAGCGAAACCGTTCAAGCCGTCAGTCAAGAAGACTTCCAAAACCTCGAAGACTCTCTGCTTTCAGAAATAAAAGCAGAACTTCCCGAAACCGTCCTCCAAGAAACTTCTTCCGAAGATCTACTTTTAGAAAACTCCACTCAAACCGAAACTGAAAACATAGAATACTCCAGAGAAGTAGGGGAAAAGGCAGAATCTCTGTCTGCCACTGCAAAAGTTACCATTACTGTTCAGCTTTTAGAAGAGTCCACCCAAGATCAAATCGTAGAAGCTTTTCTGGCCC
>DAOUWE010000076.1 GCA_030667285.1 Candidatus Shapirobacteria bacterium
TACTGTCGGATATTTCAATTGCTTTGAAAAAAGGAGAGACTCTTTCAGCTGTTTTGTCCAAGCATCCGGAATACTTTGATGATATTTTTGTGACGGTGGTTAAGGCAGGGGAGAAAAGTGGTACTTTAGGAAAGGCCTTTTCTTATTTACAAGAACAGCTTGAATCAACTCATAGACTGCAGGAGGAGATTAAGCAAGCAATGATTTATCCGGGCGTGATAGTTTTGTCAATGGGAGGAATCGGACTTTTAATGTTTACATTTGTAATACCAAAAATAGGACAAATGTTTTTGAGAATGAAAATGGAACTGCCCATATTTACAGAGATTTTATTAAAATCATCAGTGTATGCTTCAGAGCACACTTCGTTAGTTTTTCTTTCTTTTGGGGGACTTTTTCTTGTTTTGTTTTTGCTTTTTAGAAGTGAGATGGGGAAAAAGGGTTTAAAAAAAATTTTAGTTAAATTGCCTTTCTTGAAACAGTTGGTTAAGTATACGGATTTGGCTCGTTTTACAAGAACTTTATCCACTCTTTTGAAAAGTGGGGTACCGATAGTTGACAGTTTGATGGTTTCAAGTAAGGCCCTGTCTTTGGTTGATGTCGGAAAGACAGGGAAGAGTCTTTCAGAGGGAGTGGAGAGAGGAGAGTCTTTGTCCAAGGTTTTGAAAAAAGTGGATTTTTTTCCGACTTTAATGACAAGAATGGTTTCTGCAGGGGAGGCGGCAGGAAAATTGGACAAAATGCTTTTGGACTTATCGACTTTTTATAGAGATGAAGTGGAAAGTTCTTTGAAAAAATTCTTGAAGGTTTTAGAGCCGGTTTTAATGATGGTTATTGGAGTAGGAGTAGGAATTATGGTTTTGGCAGTGATTTCTCCGATTTATCAGTTGGTTGGAGGTTTAAACGTTCAGTAAAGAGTGATGAGAAGAACCGGTTTTACATTGATAGAGTTGGTGATAGTGGTGGCGATTTTGGGAATGATGTTTTCAATGATAAGAATACCCTGGGGTAGCTTCTTTGTTAAGAATGATAAAACTATGGTTGCGGGTCGGATAAACGAAAGAATATATGCAGCTTATATTAAGGCGGCGAGTAGAACTTTTTTAGAGGAAGGCGGGGACATGGTCCCGGCGGGGGTGTTTTTTGAAGAAGGCAAGGTTACCAGTTTCGTGGGGGATGTTTATCTTTCAGGATTGATAGAGAACGAGGAATATCTTTTACCTTCAGGGTGGCAGGTGGTAGATGTGAAATTTTTGAACTCTACGTTGTTGTTTGTAGCCGGCAGTGGAGAGGTTTTCAATTGGGCAACAGAGAGTAGTGGTTTTTCTATTTTAAATACTGGAACGGGAGAGATTTTTTCTTATGAGGTTAATAATTGGGGGGTGGCGGATGAGGTTTAAAACTCGCGGAGCGTTGTTGGCAGAGGTTTTAATAACAGTGGCGATATTGGGAATTTTAATACCGGCGTTGGGTCAATTATATTGGGCAGTATTAAGAGGGAAAGGGGAATCCTTAAATAAATTGAAGGCGGATTATTTGGTTTGGGAGTATGTGGAGGGGGCAAGGGTTATAAAAGACAGAGGTTGGGAAAATTTAGTAAATGGAAAATGGAGCTTGTCTACCGAAACCGGCAAGTGGGAGCTGGTTTCGGATCCTGAGGTGGAAATGGTTGATGGTTTTGAAAGAGGTTTGGAAATAATGAGTGTTTATCGAGATTTGGCGGGAGAAATAATAGAAGACGGAGGAGTTTTGGATAGGAGTAGCAAGAGGGTGAGGATAAGGGTGGCGTGGAGTTCCGCTTTGGGACAGAGAGAAGAGGTGGAAGATTTGCTTTTGACTAGATTGGAAAGCATGGTTTGGATAGAGAGTTTGAGAGCTGAGTTTGAAGAGGGGGCGATGGAGTTTGTTTTAGTTACCGAGGAGGATGATGGAGAGTTGCAGTTGGCTGGAGGTTGTATAGAGGGGGGTTCGTCAGCTCCATATATTTTTGATGATGAGTTTGGTGATGGTTGGAAAATAGGACCAGGTCCTAATTGGCCGCAGGCTCAAATCTATGCAGGAGAAAGTTTTAGTCACGATGGTGATTATTCTTTTCGGATAGAGTATCCGCATAATTTGTCTTGGACATATATTGAAAATCCGATGGAGATTTGTACGGAGGGATTCAGAAAGTTTAGATTTTGGGCTTATAACGATAATGCCGTAGACCATCGGTTCGGGATGAGAACCGGTCTGGTAGTTGGTTGGTTGGAGGATATTGTTTTACCGGCGCAAGAATGGACGGAGATAGTGGTTCCTTACTTGGATATAAACGATGGAGAATATGGTAGTTTTTCGGATATTTATTTTCGAATAGAAGATGCAGATGGAGAGGTGAATGTTTATTATGATCAGATGGAGCTTATTGAAGGAACGGGTGGTTATTATAATAATGGGGTTTTTATATCGGATGTGTTTGATGCGGGGGTAGAAACTGTTTTTAATAGGATATTTTGGGAAGCAAGTGTGCCGGAGGGGTCAGATTTGGGTTTTCAAGTAGGGATTAGTAGTGATGTGAGTGGTCCCTTTGAATTTTTTGGGCCAGGAGGGACGAGTGAGTTGGGCGATTTTTATACTGACCAAGAAGGGGAGGGGATCTCTTGGGGGCATGGTTTTGGCAGATATCTTAAGTACAAAGCATATCTTTTTTCCGGTGACGGAAATGAAACTCCAACAGTTTATTCGGTGGGAATAAATTATGTTCCATAAAAACAACCTACGGTTTAAGGGTTTTAGTCTTTTAGAGTTGATGGTTTACGTGGCGATTTTGTCGACGGTTTTGATAGTGGTAGGAGTGATGTTTGGTCAGTTCTTATTGCTTAAAACAGAGGCAGAAATAAGTGAAGGGTTTTACAAAGATGCGAGTCGAGTGTTGACGGATTTTGTAAGCACGGGAAATGAGTCCGATTTGGTAGACGATCCGGTGCCGGGGGAGAGTGGGGCTGGTCTTAGTCTAGATGAGGGTGCGGTGGTTTATGAGCTGTTGAATGGGAATTTGTTGAAAAACGGATCGAGGCTGAATTCAGATTTGACGAAAGTGGAGAGCTTGGTTTATAAAAATTTAGCTGATTCTCCGAGCTCAACTCCTA
>DAOUWE010000022.1 GCA_030667285.1 Candidatus Shapirobacteria bacterium
GGTGCGGTGGTTTATGAGCTGTTGAATGGGAATTTGTTGAAAAACGGATCGAGGCTGAATTCAGATTTGACGAAAGTGGAGAGCTTGGTTTATAAAAATTTAGCTGATTCTCCGAGCTCAACTCCTAGTGTTAGTTTGGAATTTGAGTTGGTTTCGGAGACAGCGGCCGGAACTGAAGGAGAAGAAAGAAGGGTGTTTAAAACAGCGGTTAATTTATGATGAAATTTGCAAAACAGTCAGGGCAGGTATTCGTAGGGGTGACTTTTTTGGTGATGGTGATGACCGGTTTGGCGGTTTTAACCCTGGATCGTTCTGTTTCTCAGTTGGGATTAGTGGGGGATCTGAAGTTTTTTTTGAATAGCAAGAAAGCCTGTGTTTCTTGCCTGGAAGAGGGAGCATATCGATTACTTCGTAGTCCAGGTTATGGTGGTGGTCAATGGGAGTGGAGCGAGGAAGGGTCGTGTCAAATCGAAGTCTTTGGAGGCTGGCCGGAGAAGAGTTTGAGTTGTGAGTGTCGAGTTCGAGACAAGGTTTTTTCTAAAACGGCCAGAATAAGATTGGTGAATGGGCTTATTGATATGTCATACTAAACTGGTAGATGCTTAAGAAAAAAGAAAAAATAGCGGTTAGGTTTGTAGAAAATAGAGTACAAGTGGTGTTGGCCGGGAAGAAAGGGGTTAGAAAATACCTAGAAGTCGAGGTGGGAGAAGATGTAATTAAGGATGAGAAGGTTTGTGGAATAGAGGGACTAGCCAAAATATTAGCTGGTTTGTTTCAGAAAATTGGGACTAAAGAAAGAGGGGTTCGGCTTTGCTTGTCGGAAAAAGGGGCTTATGTAAAAGTTGTTTCAATGCCTAAAATGGAGATTTCTGAAATAGACTCTGCTTTGCGCTGGCACTTAGATTCTCACTTGCCGTATGCGGCAGACGAGGTTTATTTGGATTGGAAGCTGATAAAAGAAAAAGAAGAAGGTGTTGAGGTTTTGCTTTTGGCGGTGGTTAAGGACTGGGCTGATCCTTATCTTGAGGCAGTAAGAATGGCTGGGTTGGAGGTTTTGTCTTTGGAAAGCAGTTCAGTGGCTATACAGAGAATGTTTCGGCTTCCTGAAAAGAATGTTTTGGCCCTGATTGAGGTGGGAAAAAAGAGAACAACGGTGTTGATTTGTCAAAATGGATTTGTTTGGAGCTCGAGTCATTTTTCAATAGAAGAAGGGAGTGTTTCAGATCAAACCTTGAAGGTTTTGAATTATTACCAGCTAAAAAAAGGAATAGAAAAACTGGGTGGTTTTTTGATATTGGGAGAAGAGGGGAATTTGGGTAGCAAGTTGAGTGAAAGCTTGGGGATTAAGCAGGGCGAAATAAGAGAGAGATGGGGATTAAGCAGAGAGGGGTATGGGAAATATGGCGTTGCGGTCGGAGTGGCAATGTCAGAACTTTTGGCTCCGGAGAGCGAAAAAAGTATAAATCTTATTCCTAAAAACACAGAAGACAGGTTGGTACAGAAAAGCAAGGAGGTTAGTATAAACAGATCTTTGAAGATATTTTGCGGAGGATTGCTCGTTTTTTCTGTGATGATTTGGCTGGCAGCAGGTTATTTATATCAAAAAGAACAAAGTTTGGTGCAAAAAAAGAAAAGTTTGACGACAGAGATCCTTAAGGTGGATAAAAAATCTTTAGAAGAAATAAACGCCTTGCCGATTTTGCTGGATTCAGTGGAGGGTTTGGCCGGAGATAGAAGTAAATATTTTGAGCTAATGAAAAAAGTAATGGATGTGGCACCGAAGAGCCTGTCTGTCTCGAGAATCGATTTGGATTATGTTGAGAGGAAAGGCAAGGTGGTTGGTTTTACGAGTTCCAGGGAGGCAATGGTGGAGTATAGAGTTGGTCTTCGAGATGGCGGTTTTTTGAGTTTAGAGATACCACTTTCTTCTTTAGAAAAGTCCAGTAATTTTGATTTTGTTATAAATTTTTTGTTTGAATAAACTGTGAAAGGTAAAAAAGAGTTGAAGAAAAAGAAAAACAGTGGTTGGCTGGGGTATTTTTTGATTGGGGTTTTCTTTTTTTCAGGACTAGCTGCCTTTTTATTTTTTAACGGGCGGTTCCAGAAGACAGAAAAGGAAGTTTTAGCTTTGGAAAGAAATTTGATTAGAGTGGCTAAAATCGAAGGGATTAAGGATAGTCATTCGGATGTTTTAGAGAAAATAAGGGGAGTTTTTTTAGGAAGAGAAGAGGTGGCAGATTTAGTTTCAAAACTAGAAGAGAGTGCTGAAAAAAGAGGAGTAAAAATGCTTTTTCGTTTTGAGGACGAAGAGCCGGTTTTGTTTTCAGGAAAGAAGGGCTTGAGATTTGACTTGGAGGTGCAGGGTGGTCGAGGAGAGGTGGAGGGTTTTGTTGTGGATTTGTTGAATTTTGACTATTTGATTGATTTTGAGACTGAAAATTGGGAATTGTTTGGAGGGGATTCGGATATGACTAATAAACTGAGAATAAAAGGTACTATTTATACAGAGGAGGGATTTTGAAGATGGAAAAAGTGAAATTCAGCGAGATTTTGATTTTGAGGTGCGGAGTTTGGTTATTTGTTTTAGTTTTGTTGTTGGGGGGAGGTAGGTTTTTGTGGATGAAAACCGAAGGAAGAAGGGTGGTTGTTGAAGAAGAGTGGTTGAGTGGAGTGGAAAGTAGATTGGAGGTCTTGTCTACTGTTTTTCTCAAAGAGGACTATGATTTTGAGCTTTCTCCGGAAAGTGTTGAGGTAGGAACAGTGCTTTCGGTAGAAATAATTAACGCTAATGGGACGGTGGGTGCGGCCGGGATTTTTAAAGAAAGATTGGAAGAACTTGGAGAATTTAGAGTGGATTCTTTGAGAACAGCGGAAGAGACAAGGGAAGAAACGGTATTGAGGTTTAAAGTAGGGTTTGAAGAAGAAGTGAAGAAGATAGAAGAAATTTTGAAAGAAGACTATTCGATTTTGGAGAAAGAAGTGTTGGAAGCCGGGATTTATGACCTGGTTATTGTTTTGGGTTTGTAGTGGGCTTGAACAAAGAGTGAAGAATTTGCTACCATGAATTGTTAGGTTCAATTAGAATTTTATAAAAATATTAATAGGAGAGGGGGTGAGAACGTAGATGAAAAAAGGTTTTACTTTAATTGAAATGTTGGTGGTGGTGGGTATTATTGGTATCTTGGCGGCTATTGTTTTAGTGGCTGTCAACCCAGGTCGACAGTTCGCTCAGGCCAGAAATACTCAGCGTACCAGTGATGTAAATACTATTTTGACGGCAATCAATACTTATATGACGGATAATGATGGAAATCTTCCGGCTGGAATCGCTACTGATTGTGCTACCGGTTCTCATAGTATTGGGACTGCTGTTGGTAATCTTGATTTGAGTGCAGTTTTAGTGCCGGAATATGTGGCAGCTATTCCTCTTGATCCGGCGGAAGGTACAACGGATGCAGATACAGGTTACACGATTTGTGTGGCTTCAGCGACAGCCAGTAGATTGACAGTTCAGGCTCCAGATGCGGAACTTAGTGCTGTAATTTCTGTGACTAGATAAAAAAAAGCTCCTTTGAACGAAAGAGATTTCAGAGAAGGGGCTTTTTAGGTGCAAGAAGAGGCTTTGATGAGCTTGATGCCCAGAGAGGCGAGTTTAACACCGGAACTGCTGATAAAAGACATGAGGATAAGGTGGAGAGAAAGGTTGGCGAGGCCGTTTAAAAGTTCATCGGGGATGAATTTAACTTCTTGAGTGTTGTTATTGGAAGCCTTTTCTTCTTTTGGAGCGGAAGGAATAAGTTCTTCTAGGTTTACACCAGGAATGCTTATTTGAGATAGATCGAGTTGGGGGGTGGAAATGTTAGCGGAAGGAAGTTTAAAACTAGGACTTTCGAGGTTGAAGACGGGGAAAGGTTTTTTTTGTCCGGTAAATACCTGGTAAACGGAAAAAACAGAAAAAATAATAAATAGAATGCCGAGGGCAATAAGTAAATAGGCCGGTAGTTGGTTTTTGTTCATAGATAAAGGATAGACTTTTTGAGGGACAAAGATCAAGTAGCCTAGTCGAAGAAGTGATAGTAAACGATTTGAAAAAGGGTTTTTAAGGCGTCCGAAAAAGTAATATGCTTACCTTCTTGGTAAGTGCGACCGGAATATGAAATTCCCACTTCGTAGAAGCGGATTTTGCGGATTTTGGCTAATTTGGCGGTGATTTCGGGTTCGAAGCCAAAACGGGGAGAGTGAAGATGGATATTTTTAATGATGTTTCGAGTGAAGACTTTGTAGCCACACTCCATGTCGGTAAGATTGAGATTGGTGAAAAGATTATTTAGAAAAGTGAGGAAACGGTTTCCTAAGCAGTGGTGGAAATATAAAACTCGGTGTGGTTGATGACCGGTGAATCGTGAGCCGTAAACGACATCGGCTTTTTCCTCAAGAATGGGAGACAGAAGGGACGGATAGTCTTGGGGATCGTATTCTAGATCAGCATCCTGGATGAGAACAATGTCTCCGGTGGAGCGATTTATGCCTTTTTTAATTGAGCATCCCTTGCCTCGGTTGATTTTATTGGTAATGATTTTTAGGTTTTTGGTTTGGGGGATTTTCCGGAGGATGTTTTTGGTTTTTTGATTAGAACCATCGTCAATGATAATAATTTCCTTTGTGAGCCGAAGAGCGTTTGATTCCTTTACCTTTTTTACGATGGCGAGGATGGTGTTGGCTTCGTTGTAACAGGGAATGATGATGGAGATTTTTTTTAGTTTATTCATTTATTTTAAAAAGAGCACCTACTTGATCTTCAAAAAGAACCTCTACTTGGCCGGTGCCAATAAGTTGTTGATAAAAAGGGTAGAAGTATATTTTATCAGTATGGATGTAAGAAGAGCCGAAAAGCTCTTGGATGCCTTGAAGGGGGTTTTCGGATTGAGCCTGAGCAAGGTGGCGATATTTTTGATAAAGATCTTTGTCCCAGGCGTACATATAAATGGGGTCTAGAGTAACTAAATAGTCATATTCCGGAGCTAGGCCAAGCAGGTATTGAGAATCAGACCAGTTGGCGTGAAAAATCGTGGAACCGGGAGGTATTTTTTCTTTGATGGCTTTAGCGGTTTCTTCAAAATGACCATTATAGATTCGGTTTAAGAGAAGGTAGTCTTTAAATTTAACCATGGTGTTCAGGCCGAAAATGGGAAGAAGAACAAGGGAGACCAGGGGTATTAACTTTCGAATTTTAAGAGAATGAGGCAGAAGAAAGAATGTGGTGAGAGCGAGAGGTAGGGATTGGGCAGTGTAGCGTTGAGATCGAAAAGACAAGAAGAAAAAAGCGAAGTTGGCTAAAAGAAAAAGCAGGTGGCGGGATGATATTTTTTTTCGGTACCGAAAAGCTAGGTAGTAGATTCCTAGATTAAGGGGTAGGAGAATAGGGTAAAGACTGAGATATTGACCAAAAGAATAGGGAAAAAATTCAGCTCCAAGTTCCAGAACACCCCAGCGAGTGGCGAACCATGGCACTTGGATGCCGTTTAAATACCAGAAATAAAGGTTGGTGGGAAAATTGGGGTGCAGAAGAAAGCCGAGGGTAATAGCCGGAAGGATAAAAAGCAAGGGGCGAAGGTTGACCTTTTTGGTTTTGAGGAAGACGCCGGCAATGTAGAGGAAGGTAAAGATTAAAGAGAGTTGGGGGCCGGAGGTATGCCAGGCAGTATAAAAGACGGTGAGAATGAAGAGTGGTTTGTATTTTTTTTGGGAAAGAAGGTGAAGAGAGAGGAGCATAAGACCGAAAGAAATGACCATGGTGCGAGGACGGGAGAGAGTGAGAAGGAAGGCTGGACTGCCAAGGAGCAAGAAGAGAGTGGGGATAAGAGGTTTGATTTGTTTTTTTTTAAGGATTTGGAGAAAGATGCAGAGAAAAACCAAAGAGTTTAGGAGAGCAAATATTTTGATAGCTGGGGTAAGATTGGCGAAGGCAGTGAAGGGGGTAGCGAAGAGGTGATAGAGATATTCCTTATCTGAAAAACGGTGAGCAAAAAGGGAAAAAGGTAGTTGGGGGATGGATTTTAGAAAGCCCTGGTGACGAACCAGATCAGCCAGATAAGCGTGAAGGTAGCCGTCTGCTCCCCAGATATGAGGAGTGGAAAATTGAACGGATCCCAGAATGACTAGGCCGAGAAGGAGAGCAAGGTTCATGATATATGATAATCTAATAGAAGTGAGAATAAAGAAGAAGTTGCCGAGAGTAGGGAGTTTGTGGTTTTTGTTGGGTCCGGCGTTTGTGTGGGCGGCGACGGCGCAGGGAAGCGGGGAATTGATTTGGTGGCCTTATTTGGTGGCCAGATATGGAGGAGCTTTTTTGGCTTTATTGTTGCCGGCGGCTCTGATTCAGTTTTTTGTGAATAAGGAAATTTCGCGATATACGGCGATTACCGGAAAGGGAGTATGGAAGGGGTTTGTGGGATTTTCTAAATGGTATGCTTGGCCCTTGTTCGCCCTGTGTTTTGTAAATTTTTTATGGTTTGGAGGTTATGCTTCGGCGGGCGGTTCATCGCTTTATGAGGTGTTTCAGTTTCCGGTAGGAGTAAGCGAACGAGTTGGTTCTTTGTTTTGGGCTTATGCTTTGGTAGTAGTTTTTACGGTCGGATTGTTGTTTTCCAAGGTGATATATAGATTTATTGAGAGAGTAATGAAAGTGGTAACAGGAATAACCATTTTCGGCTTATTGGTATCGGTTATTTTGGTTGGATCTAAAGACAGTTTTTTGAGTTTTTTAGGTTTTTTGTTTGATTTTTCCAGAATCGGGGAAGGCGTAGACTGGGTAGGTTTTGATTATTCAAAATTAATAACAGCCTTGGTTTTTGCGGGTATGGGTGGTTTTTTGAATTTGATGTATTCCTATTGGATGAAAGACAAGGGAGTAGGAATGGCAAAATACGGAGTGCCGATATCGGGTTTGTTGGCGAAAAAGAAAAAAGAAAAAGAAGAGAAGCATTACAGAGTAGAAGATAGTGAAGAAAACAAAAAAAGATGGAAAGGATGGTTGAGATATTTGAATGTAGATTCAGGTTTGGCGGTAGGAATAAATGCTTTGACTATTTTAATGACTTCGTTTTTAGCTTATGTTTTGTTGTGGCCGAACAGAAATTATCCTGATGGTTGGTCGATAACCGTGGCTCAGTCGGCTTTTTTTGAAAGTTCTTTTGGGGCGATAGGGAGAATAGTGTTTTTAATTGTAGCGGCAGCTTTTCTGGTGGATACCTGGTTGGCATTAGCAGATGGAGTGTCCAGGCAGTTTGCTGATTTTACGATGAATATATCCAAGAAGGCTAAAAAGAAAGGAATGAGGTGGTGGTATTATTTTTGGCTGGTCTTTTTGATTGGAGTAACTTTGGTTACCATGCCTTTGGCTCAACCGGGATTTATGATGAAAATGGTGGGGGTAATATCAATGTTTGCCTTTGTTTTTTATATTCCGATTTTAGGGTATTTGAATTATGTTAAATTGCCAAGAGAGAATCCGGGATTTATGAGACCGAAAGTGATAGAGGGAATGCTTTTGGGATTAGCGTGGTTGGTTTATTCTAGTTTGGCCTGGTGTTATATATGGATTTTTATTTATGGAAGAATTGGCGATATTTGAAATTATAAAGTTGCTCGAAGGGGTATAGTAAATAAGTTTGTTCATAGAGTGTTTTGGCTTCTTCTATGTTTCCTCTTTGCTCGAGGGTATACGCTTCTTTAAATTTTAGATCAGCAAATTGGAGTCGGTGGTTAAGTATAAAAAAGAGGAAGAGAAGGGGAAAAGTAAAGAAAAGAATTAATCTTTTGATTTTCAGTTTTTTGCTTGGAGAGATAGAAGAAAGGATGGAGAGATTGAGAAAGAAGATAAATTCTTGAAGGTGAGAGTTGATGTTTAGTTGAGAATAAACAATATATCCGGCCAAGGAAAGAAAAATAGAAAAACTTAAAGGATAAGTTTTTTTGTGCGGGAGTTGTATTAGGGACGTTTTTAGGGCAACAAATAGGAAAAAAAGAAGAGCGGCAAGAGTGATGATTCCTCCGGTGGTTAAATTTTCGATAAAAAGATTGTGGGCTTGGTCAACA
>DAOUWE010000054.1 GCA_030667285.1 Candidatus Shapirobacteria bacterium
GTAGGTTTTTTTGGCTTTAATCAGAAGCTCTCCCAGTTTTTGAGGGCTGATTTTTTTAAGGTTAATATCGGAGAGTTCGTGCCATTTTTTCATGGTTTAGATGGCGAGGGTATAGTAGGCGCCTTTGGTGGAGCCGTGTTTTCTGGTTACCCCTCTTTTTATAAGATCTCGAAGGTCTCTCCAAATCGTGTCGTCAGAGACCATGGGGAGGAGCTCTTTGGCGTCAGTCATGCGAACGCCACCGAACTGTTGCATGTATTCAACTAGTTTTATTTGGCGTTCAGTTAGGGGGATTTGCTTGCCCCCTAGTTTTTGTTTAAGGCGGATATCTGAACTTAGTTGTTGCACTTTGTCTTTGACTCTTTCTAGTTCTATTGAGAGGGTCTTTGAATAATAAGCGATCCAGCCGGTTAGGTCTCTCTTATCTATTTGAGGATTAGTTTCGTGGGTTTTTTGAAGCTCTTGGTAGTAAATTTCTGCATTTTTATCAAAATACTCTTCGATGGAGAAAAGTCGCTTAATATCATAGCCGCGGGTCAGAAGTATGAGAAGGGCGAAGGCTCTTGAAACTCGTCCATTTCCTTCAATAAAAGGATGAATAGCAACCAGGACATATTGGGTGATGGCTGATTGAATGACGGGGTGTATGGTTTGGGCGGAGGGACTGTTTAGCCATTTGAAAAAATCAAGACAAAGATAGGAAACTTCGATAGCCGGAGGTGGCTTATGAACAACATCTCCAGTTTGACTGTTTTTCAAAACCACTTGCTGTTTTCGGTAATGACCGGCCTGGTCAGGAGACAGAACTTGGTTGGTGGTAACAAGGTGAATTTTTTTGAGCATTTCCTGGGTGTAGACAAAAGAAGGATTTTTCTCTTGGGTGTTGGGGACAAAGCCTTGGTCGGAGGGGGTAAAATCGGCATCGTGGAGAGCCCAAAGTTCTTCCAAGTACTTGATAACATTCCGATAGTTTATTACTTCCTGAACATCCCTTTCGTGAGCGACAACTTTTTGTCCGTCTACAATTTTTTGCACTTCTTGGTAAGTAAGGTCGTTTCCTTCTATTCGTGTTCCGTAGTGGACAGTTCGAATGATAGCCTCTTGTTGAAATTGTTTTTCGTAAGCGGGTACCAAGGGGGCAGAGTTAATAATGGCCCTGGAGGCTTCGGTTTTTGAAATGTTTTGAAGAATATCGTTGTTTATTGAGAAGGCTGGAATATACATGAGAGTATTTTATAGTATAACAATAGTATAACACGGTCTTAAGGAGAATATGCGGGAAAAAGACTTAAATTTTAATTAAATTTAAGCTAAGCCAGGACAGAACCGTTTTGGGATCTAGGTTGGCTCTCAAAAAAGATAGGGCCTGACTGGTGAGCTCAATGTTTTTTCTGTGTTTTGAATTTGGATTTTTTTTTAGTGCTTGGTGCTGGAGATTGATTTGACTTTCCAGATAAGACGGGAGATTTTCATTTGATTTGGCTTCTAGCTCAGCCCAGCTTAGGCGCTCGAGAATAGTTTTTTGGGCCAACCCCTCTAATGTTTTTTCTTTTTTATTGGCTTTGCTTTCGGCTAAGGGTTTTTCTAAAGAAACAGTTTGACAGCGAGAGCGAATGGTTTCCAGGAGGGAGCGAGGGTGGGGAGTAATGAGAATGATGTAGGTGTTTTCGGGAGGTTCTTCAAGAATTTTGAGGAGAGCATTTTGAGATTGAATATTTAGGTTTTCGGCTTTGAATATAAGGGTGACTCGGGGATTCTTTGAGAATGCTTTTTTTTGTAACCAAAGTTTTAGTTTTCTAATATCTTCGATTTTGGTGGATTGCTCCTCCCCTATTTTCAGGAGATCGGGATTATTTTTGAGTTTTTTGAGACCGAGGGAGAGCAGGAAGGCGTTAAGGTTTTTTGGAGATTCAGAATCAGTATTAAGGATAATAGAGGAAAGCATACTATTATTATAAAATACCTTTCGGTATTTTGTTACGCCCTGAACTCACTTTGCTTATTTATTGTTGTCTTACAATAGGTCTTAGTTGAGGGGGAGGTTTAAACTGTGTAAGATATTTGTATGCCTGCCTCTTCTTCTGTTTCTTCAAAGTCACCCAAGTCCCTGACGGAGATTCTTTTGGCGGAGGGGAAGATTAAGAAAGAGCAGGCGGAAGAAATAAAGCTGGAGTATCTGAAGACAGGAGAGTTGGAGGAGGCCGTATTAAAGAAGAAGAAATTTGTTTCCGAAGTAGATCTTTCTCAGGCTAAGGCAAAGTTTTTGGGTGTTGAGTTTGTGAATCTGGACGAGGTGGGTTTTTCTCCGAGAGCGTTGTCTTTTGTCCCTCGGGGAGTGGCGGAGCGCTACAACATTATTCCCTATGGTTTTGAACCCAAGGCAAAAACTCTGTCCGTGGGCATGTTGAATCCGATTGACCTGGAAACGATTGAGTTTTTGGAGAAAAAAACAGGTCTTTCAATTATTCCCGCCTTGGTTTTAGAGAAACAGATTAAGGAGGCAATTGAGGCAAGGTATGAACAAGAGCTGACTTCACAGGTAACCAAGGCCCTAAAGGAGACGGAAAAAAAGAAAGAGGTAACCGATCTTAAGGATCTTAGCAAGGTGATAAAAGAGGCACCGATTGCCAAAATCGTTTCGACGGTTTTGGAATTTGCTATGAAATCAAGATCTTCTGATGTACACATTGAGCCTCGGGAAGAAAACACAAGGGTGAGATATCGAATCGATGGAATTTTGTTTGAGAAGCTCTTGTTGCCAAAAAATGTTCATGAAGCGGTGGTTTCTCGTATTAAGATTTTGGCTGACCTTAAAATTGATGAGAAAAGGATTCCTCAGGATGGCCGTTTTAATTTTAAGGCTGATGGTAAAGAGGTTGATTTGAGAGTTTCTAGCACTCCGACGGTTTTTGGAGAAAAGGTGGTGATGCGTTTGTTGCAGAAGTCGCAAAAAATTCCGACCCTGATGGAGCTGGGGTTGAGAGGAAGGGCTTTGAAAAATGTAAACGAGATGATTGAGAAACCAAACGGACTTATTGTGGTTACCGGTCCGACCGGTAGCGGAAAGACAACCACTTTGTATTCGATCTTGCACAAGATTTCCAAAGTGAAGGTGAATGTGATGACCATTGAAGATCCGGTGGAATACCAGATGAAAGAAGTTAATCAGGTGCAGGTGAATGTTCAAGCCGGACTGACTTTTGCTTCGGCTTTGAGATCTTTTTTACGCCAAGATCCGGATATTATCATGGTCGGAGAGATTCGAGACAGTGAGACAACCGGTTTGGCGATCAACGCTTCTTTGACAGGGCATTTAGTTTTGTCTACTTTGCATACTAACAGTGCGGCCGGAGGTCCTCCAAGAATGATGGACATGGGAGCGGAGCCGTTCCTTTTGGTTTCGTCTTTGGGTTGTGTGGTGGGACAGAGAGTTCTTAGAAAGATTTGTGAGAAGTGCATAGAAGAATATGAGCCGGAGGCGGGGGTAATAGAGGATATTTCTTCGGTCTTGGGAGACCTTTATGGTTTGGTAGAGGAAAGATGGCGAAAAGAAGGCAGAAAAATGGTTCTTAAAAAAGGTAAGGGTTGTGACGATTGTAACGGAACAGGATACAAAGGACGAGTTGGAATTTTTGAAGTAATGCCGGTTACGGAGAAAATAAGTAGATTGATTGTAGGAAAAACTTCAGCTAAAGAAGTGGAGAAAATGGCCACAGAGGAAGGGATGGTGACCATGATTCAAGATGGCTACATCAAGGTCCTGGAGGGTATTACTACTATAGAGGAAGTTCTGAGGGTAGCTCGGGACTAGTTTACATTTATAGATTTATTCGTTTAGAATGGAATAATGGAAGGAAAAAATTATTTAAAGAAACTTTTGGATTTTGTGGTGGCTAACAGGGCTAGTGATTTGCATTTAAATGTAGGATTACCACCGATGGTGCGAGTAGACGGAGAACTGTTCCCCATGGCTTCGGAGAAAGAGTTGGATTTTGCGAAAACAGAAAGCTTGGTGCTTTCTATGTTGAATGGAGAACAGAA
>DAOUWE010000011.1 GCA_030667285.1 Candidatus Shapirobacteria bacterium
AGTTTTTAATTTTTGAGTTTGATATTTCATTTTTCTTTGACTAAAAGTTGTTTTATTTTTTCACCTTTTTTGAGAGTAAGAATAGCTTTTTTGCGAAGTGGTTTTTTGACAGTTTTTCTGGTGCGGAAATTGAATTTTTCTTTTCCCTTGAGAGTGCCGGTGTTAATAGAAACCGGTGTTATGGAAAATATTTCCTGACAGGCATTGGCGACTTGTCCCTTTGTTGCTTCGGGATGAACCCAGAGATGGTATTTTCCGACAGTTTGATCTGCCAGAGCTTTTTCCGTTAAAATCGGCCCTTTTATGACGTCCTTGAGACTAATTTTTATTTTCATTGTTTTTTTGAAAGCCGGTAATGGCTTCTTTGCTAAAAATTAAAAACTTTTCTCTGCTGAGTTGGTAACTATTGAGACTTTCAGAAGAAAGGAGAGAGGCGTGAGGAATGTTTTTGAAGGCGGTTTTGGCTGTTTTTTCTTTAGGAGTGATAATGATGGCGATTCTTTTGGAGTCTTTTAAAAGTTTTTCTTTTTTTTCTAGTTTTTGAAGAAAAGATTGAGCGATTTTGGTTTTGGGAGAAAGAGAAGAAAAATCTTTAATAACAATAATTCTCTTTTCGCGAGCGAAATGAGAAAGAATGATGAGACGAGCTTGGGCGCGCATTTTTTTATTTAGTTTGAGTTTAAATTTTTGGTTACCTCGAGGACCATGTGCTTTGCCTCCGCCGACAAAGATAGGGGCTCGTCGATCTCCATGACGAGCACGACCGGTTCCTTTTTGTTTCCAAACTTTTTTGGTGGTTCCTCTGACTTCGGCGCGGTTTTTAGCCTTAGGATAGGCACGACGTTGGTTGGATAGGTGAACACGAATGGCTTGGGCAATGAGGTCAGGATTGTCTTCTTGATCGAAAAGATCGGGGTCCAAAGATAGGGGGGCCAATTTTTTGGCTTCCAGATCGTAAGTGTTAACGGTAATTTTTTTAGATTGAGGCATGATTATTTCTTAACTGTTTTTTTGGTCTTTTTGATTTTTTTAGGTTCCGGAGGAGGAGGAAGTTTGAAGCTTTCTTGGGCTCTTTTCCCTGTTTTTTGAATCTCAATCCAGGAATTTAACGGGCCCGGCACAGAACCAATGATATAAACTTTTGCGTTTTTTTTATCGACTTTTAGAACTTTGAGGTTTTTAACAGAAACCTTGGCATTGCCCATATGTCCAGGCATTTTTTTACCTTTGATAACTTTTCCCGGAGTTTGGGCACCGATAGATCCGGTAGTTCTTTCTCTGTCAGATTGGCCATGAGTAGCGGGCTGACAATGAAAACCATGTCTTTTAATAACGCCGGCAAAACCGCGTCCTTTACTGGTTCCGATAACTTTTATGATGTCGCGAACGTCTAAAACTTGGTCGATGGTGACTTGATCACCGAGTTTAAAATCAGAATCATCCGAAGAAATTTTTACCTCTTTGATTTTTTGAGGAATCGCTGACTTTGATTTTTTTAAGTGTCCTTTGAGAGCTTGATTGCTTTTTTTTGCTTGTCCGAAACCCAATTGAACTGAGGCGTATCCATCTTTATCTTTGGTTTTTATTTGAAGAACCGTAGCCGGTGAGCAATACAGGGCGGTGACGCCAAAAAGTCTTCCATCTTCTAGATAGATTTGTTCCATTTTGCCCTTTTGGGCTAAAAAATTATTAAGCATATAATCAATTAAAAGAGGGGCTCAAGACCCCTCTTTTTGATATCTTTCTTGTGATTGATTTACATTTTCACTTCGATTTGGACTCCGGCGGGAAGATCAAGATGTTGCAATCGATCAATAGTTCGTAAACTTGCGTCTAAGATGTCTATCAATCTTTTGTGAACAATCATTTGATAATGTTCCCTGGCGTCCTTGTCAGTGTGAGGACTGGTTGTAACCACAAAGGTTTTCTTTTTATTAGGCAAAGGTATCGGACCCACAACTGTCGCTCCGGCAGTAACTACCGCTTTGACAATTTTTTCAGCGGCCTCATCAATAATACGATGATCGTAGGATTTGAGGCGGATTCTGATCCGGCTAGATTTAGCCATATAATATATTTTTAAAAATTACTCTATTATTTTAGTTATGACTCCGGCACCCACAGTCAGGCCTCCTTCGCGAATAGCGAAGTTTTGACCTTCCTCAAGAGCAACCGGTTTAATTAAAGTGACTGTTACAGTAGCGTTATCGCCGGGCATAATCATTTCTGTTCCTTCGGCAAGATCAACAGATCCGGTAACGTCAGTCGTTCCCAGATAAATTTGAGGCTTGTATCCGCCAAAAACAGGAGTGTGTCTGCCGCCTTCGTCTTTCTTTAGTAAGTAGACTTTGGCCGTAATTTTGGTGTGAGGGGTAATCGTGCCGGGTTTGGCTAAAACCTGTCCTCTTTCAATGTCAGTCTTTTCAACACCGCGAAGAAGAATACCGACATTGTCACCTGCTTGACCCTGATCGAGTAGTTTGTGGAACATTTCTACTCCGGTAACTACGGTCTTTTGGGTTTTTCTAAGACCTACGATTTCGATTTCTTCGTTGACCTTAACTATTCCTCGATCAATACGGCCGGTGGCAACTGTACCACGACCCTTGATAGAAAAGACGTCTTCGACGGGCATTAAGAAAGGCTTGTCTAGTTCACGAACGGGCTCTTTGATGTAAGTATCAAGAGCGTCGGTCAATTCCATGATGGATTTTTTGGCTTCCTCGTCACCTTCATAAGCCTTGAGGGCGGAACCTTTAATGATAGGAGTTTCGTCTCCAGGAAACTCGTATTTCTTTAACAATTCTCTTATTTCCATTTCGACCAATTCCAAAAATTCAGGATCATCAACAAGATCGACCTTGTTCAAATAAACAACGAGAGAAGGAACATTTACCTGCTTAGCAAGAAGGATGTGTTCTCTGGTCTGAGGCATGGGGCCATCAGGAGCGGAAACAACAAGAATAGCGCCGTCCATTTGGGCGGCACCGGTGATCATGTTTTTAACGTAATCGGCGTGTCCTGGACAATCAATGTGAGCGTAATGTCTTTTTTCAGTTTCGTATTCAACGTGAGAGACAGCGATGGTAACAATTTTGCTGGCGTCTCTAACTGTACCCCCTTTGGCGATTTCGGCGTAAGTTTTGGCTTTGGCCTGACCTTTCCCCTCCAAAGTTTTAAGAATAGCGGCGGTAAGCGTGGTTTTTCCATGATCGACGTGACCAATAGTTCCAACGTTAACGTGGGGTTTGTTTCTTATAAATTTTTTGTCGTCGGCCATTTTTTTCTCCTTTTAAAGTTTATTAATTTATTAAATTTTTTGTGCCTAAATAAGCTTAAAGATTGTACCAATTAGCGACAGGATTAGCAAGCTTCATTTTTCAGAATTGACCAAATCTTTCATAATATTGGTCGGAACTTCTTCATAAATGAGAGGTTCCATATAGAAGGATCCCCGACCCTGAGTAAGACTTCTGATGACAGTGGCATATCCCCGAGCTTCGGCTAAAGGAATGCTGGCGTTAATGATGGTGTAGGTATTCCGTTCTTCTGTACCCAGGATTTGAGCTCGACGAGAGGAAAGATCGCCCATAACTGCTCCTAAAAAATCGGAAGGAGAGGTGACTTCGATCTTCATAATAGGCTCGATAAGAATAGGATCGGCTTTTTTGGCTGCATCTTGAAGACCGATGGAACCGGCAATTTTAAAAGCCATGTCAGAAGAGTCAACTTCGTGGAAAGATCCGTCATAAACAGCTACTCTAATATCGACCATGGGGTAGGAACTGATGACTCCTTTTTCCAGGGCTTCTTTGACGCCCTTTTCAATAGAAGGAATAAAGTTCTGAGGAATAGAGGCTCCTCTGATTTCGGAAACAAATTCGAATCCTTCTCCTCTTTTTCTGGGCTGGATTCTTAAAAGACAGTGGCCATATTGCCCCCGACCCCCTGTTTGGCGAATGTATTTGCCTTCGCCTTGAGCTTCGGTTTTGATTGTTTCACGATAAGCGACTTGTGGTTTGCCGGTGTTGGCGTTGACATTAAACTCCCTTCTCAGTCTTTCGGCAAGAATTTCAAGATGAAGTTCTCCCATGCCGGAAATGATGGTTTGGCCGGTTTCGTGGTCAACTTTGATAGAAAAAGTAGGATCTTCTTCAGAAAGACGATGAAGAGCGGTACCCATTTTTTCTTGATCCTCTTTGGTGGCGGGTTCAATGGAAAGATGAATAACGGGATCCGGGAAGGAAATGTTTTCTAAAGAAATAGGATTTGTCGGATCAGATAGAGTGTCGCCGGTGGAAGACTCTTTGAGTCCAATACAGGCTATAATTTCTCCGGCGTGAGCTTCATTAATGGGCTCTCTTTTGTCGGCATGCATAAGAAGTAATCGTCCAATCCTTTCGCTTTTTTGTCTGGTGACGTTTAAAACCGAACTGCCGGATTTTAAAACTCCGGAGTAAACACGCAGGTAGGAGAGTTTGCCAACATGGGGATCTGTTTGAACCTTGAAAAGAAGAGCAGAAAGGGGTTCGTCGTTTTGGGGCTTTCTTTCCAGTTTTTCCTCAGTTTTGGGATCAAAACCGGAAACCGGAGGAAGGTCTATAGGAGAAGGCAGAAAATCAATAACACCGTCAAGGACGGGCTGAACTCCTTTGTTTCTTAGTGAAGAACCGCAATAGGTGGGAAAAAGTTTTTTGTCGATAGTTGCTTTTCTTAGAACAGCTTTTAGTTCTTCGATAGTGGGTTCTTGGTCATTTAGGAATTTTTCAAGAAGAGCTTCGTCTTCGGAACAGATTTGTTCAATTAAAATAGAGCGCCATTTTTTTACTTCTTCTTTGTACTCGTCAGTGACATCTTTTGTGGTGTATTCGATTCCTATTTCATCTTTGTCCCAAGTAAACATTTTTTGTTCCAAAAGATCGATACAGCCTTTGAAGTCGTGTTCTTTTCCGATAGGAATGGTCATAACTGCAGGAGTGGCTTGAAGTCGATCTTTGATCATTTCCAGAGTGTTTTCAAAATCGGCCCCGGTTTTGTCCATTTTGTTTATAAAAACAAGACGAGGAACCTGGTATTTGTTAGCTTGACGCCAAACAGTTTCAGACTGGGCTTGGACACCCTCTTCAGCATCAAAAACCATAATTCCTCCGTCCAAAACACGAAGTGACCTTTCAACTTCAGCAGTAAAATCAACGTGTCCGGGGGTATCAATGATGTTGAAACGATATTTTTTCCAAAAGGTAGTAATGGCGGCGGAAACAATGGTGATGCCTCTTTCTCTTTCCTGATCCATCCAGTCAGTTACGGTGGTACCCTCATCGATATCGCCTATCTTATGGGTTTTTCCTGTATAAAAAAGAACCCTTTCGGTGGTAGTGGTTTTACCGGCATCGATATGAGCGATAACTCCAATGTTTCTTACTTTCTCAATGGAAACTTCACGATCAGTTTTTGGTTTTTGTTGAGCCATATTTTAGAATTCAAAAAACTGCCCGTTTAAACGAGCAGTCTTCAAAAAAGACTTGTATGATTAGCATGAGAATAATAACACAGAAAGAGTGGAAAATTAAGGAGAGAGGTTAGATTGAACTATGCGTACGATTTGACTGGCAAATTCCCCTATTACAGGAACAAAGGAGAGGCGAGTGAGAATGTAGAGAATAAAGGTAAGAATAATGGTGGCTCCAAAAACGGTTCCTAGGCCGGAAAAGATGCCGAGAAGGAAGCGGTGCCAAATCGTGGTTTTTTTAACTAAATGATTCGTGGCTTCAGTGAGCCGGTTTATGGCCGGGATCAGGTCTTCTTTTTTTTGAACCCTACTCTTCTGATTCTTGGTCTTCGGTTTCAGTTTCTGTTTCTTCTTCTTCATTAGAATCTGTTTTTTCTTCTAAGTTTTGGCCGATAGTAAGGATAATGTCGTAATTGGCATCTTCTTCAATTTCGGCAGATAAGGTGGCAGGGTAGATTTCTTCCAGAGCCTCTTGAATAAAAGTGGCTGTAACTAAATAATCCTCTTTGCAAGAAACAGTGTTTTCATCTGATTTTTGGGAAGCATTGCCGGTCGTGGTATCTTCGAAATCCAGATCACCAAGATCAGAGGCTAGAACGGCGGCTAAACCGGAAACAGAAGTGGCATTTTCAACTCTGATTTTTGCTTCGTAAAGAATTTCCGGAGCAGTGGTGGGAGTGGAGATAAGTTCCGGAGCAGTGGTGGGAGCGGTTTCGACTACAGGCTCTTCCGTTTTTTCGGAAGCAGGCTTGGAGAATGGCTTGAACAAGAAGAGGGCAAGGACAGCAACCGTGACCAGTGCAGAGATAGTGGCTAAAATAAATATTTTTTTCTTGGGAAATTTATCTTCCTGATTGGCGGCTAGGATTTTGAAGGCTTCTTCTGATTCTTCGGTTTCGGCAGGCTTTTCGGTCTCGATCGGTTCTTCGGTCTCGATCGGTTCTTTGGTCTCGGTTGATTCATCAGTTTTGATCGGCTCCTTGTCTTTGATTGTCTCTTCGGTTTTGACGGATTCTTCGGTCTCGATCGGCCCCTTGTCCTCGATTGGTTCTTCGATTTTGTCATCTTTTTCAGGAATTATTACAGGGGTTGGTTTCGATTTTTTTTGGACAGGCATGGTTTTTGATTTAATTTTTATTGATTGCTTCTCGAGTTTTAAAAGAGTGCCTAAAACGGGTAAAGGTAGGTCTTTTGAAAATTTTAATTTTTGAGCAATGCTTTCACTGGTAAAATCAACTATATGCAATTTACTGTCCCCTTTCAAGTCCGGCAAATAACCGCTTTGAAAAAAAACTTTGTCTAGAGGGCCGGTATCAAAAAACATTTTGATCTTGTTGACGGTTGATTGGATTTTGGGAGATGGACCGTTTTTGAGTTCTGAGGCATAGACCTGGGATTGGTATCCGGTTAAAACCAATGTCTTTATCTTGTTCAGACCAAAAAGAACAATGAATGGCTTGGAGTCAAGGCGAGAAAATACCTAGACAAGAGAGGAAGAAATTAAGTCAAAGCCCAGGGTTTTTACGTCGAGTTTCTGAAGATTTTTCTGAATATTATCCAGCTTGGTTTGATTGATGGCAGTAACGCGAATAACTGTTTTATCTGCTTTTTTATGAAAATCGTATTGAAAATAAGGATTGTCTATATCGAAGGAAAATGAGTTTTTGGCGATGTCGATCACCTCTTTTTTGCTTATTTTTTCAGCAGGGGCGTCGTAAACAAAAGATTGTTGGCCGGAAAGAGGTTCAGAAATGAGAATAGATACCTTTTTTACCTTATTTTCCCGAAAGAAAACAGATAAGGATTTTAGATCTTCAGGCTTTTTGTCAGAATCTATTTTTAGGTTAAAAGAGGTGGTGGTTGGTTTTTTTGCAAGAAGAAAAACCGAAAGGGACCCTTCCTTAATCCAGACAATGGCTTTTTTCCCAAAAAACAGCATAGGTTTTTTATTTTAGTTTAGTGGATTTTTGGAGGTTTGGGAAGGGGTTGTGATTACCAGCGCAGATGAGCAAAGGCCTTATTGGCTTCGGCGATTTTTTCAATTTCTTGACGTTTTTGAATGGTAACTCCTTCGTTTTTGTGAGTATCTATGATTTCTGAGGCCAGTTTTTCGGCAAAACTATGATACTGGCTGTTGGATTTTTTGCGAGAAAAATTAATTAACCAACGAATGGCCAAGCTTAGTTGTCGAGCTCCACTGACCGGCACGGGGACTTGATAGGAGGCACCGCCAATTCTCCTGGTTTTAACCTCAACTTTGGGCTTAATATTGTCCAGGGCTTGTTCAAAAATAATCAAGGGATCTTTTTTTGTTTCTTTCTTGACGATTTCAAAAGCTTTGTAGACTTGTTTTTGAGTAATGGATTTTTTGCCATCTCTCATCGATCTGTTAATAAGCTGACTAACCAGAACTGAACCGTATACGGGATCCGGTAAAATGATTCTTTTTTTGACTCTTCCTTTTCTAGGCATTTTTTTAGTTTTTGTGTTTTTTAAGTTGTGGCAGGGGCTGAATTGTCCGGAGCCTTTTTGTCATCGGTAGCGACAGTTGGTTTTTCAGAACTTGCCTTAGCTCCTTTTTTAGTACCGTATTTACTGCGAGATTGTTGGCGACCTTCAACTCCTCCGGCATCATATGGTCCACGAACGATACGATAGCGAATACCGGGAAGATCTCTAACACGACCACCGCGGATTAAAACGATGCCGTGTTCAGACAGGTTGTGGCCGACGCCCGGAATGTAAGCTGTAACCTCTCTTTTGTTGGAAAGGCGAACTTTGGCGACCTTCCTTAAAGCAGAATGTGGTTTTTTGGGAGTCATGGTTTTAACCACAGTAATAACACCCCTCTTGAAAGAGCTATTATCCTTGGTCATTTTGCTCTTTAGGTTGTTAAGATTGTCTCTTAAGGCGGCTGTTTTGACTTTCTTTGAGCGAGTTTTTCTTTTTTTTCGTACTAGTTGATTAAAGGTAGGCATTATTTAATTGACGTCAATCTTTACTCTGTCTTTACTTGTAGGAACAAGACGTCCGATAATAACATTTTCTTTCATACCTATCAAATTATCTTTCTTCCCTAGCAGGCAGAATTCGGTTAAACGACTGGTTGTTTCCTGGAAGGAAGCGGCAGAAAGCCAAGAGCTGGTGCTGAGGGCGGCTCGAATTAGACCCAAAAGTGTTTCTTTTCCTCTGGCGATATTTTTTCCTTTGGCTTTTAGTTTTTTGTTGGCCGAATCCAGAACCGGTTTTTCAACGTGTTCACCGTACAAAAAGTCAGAGTCTCCAGGATTGCTGATTTTGATCTTTCCACTCATTTCCCTAACTAGGACTTCAAAATGTTTGTCGTTGATGGAAATACCCTGTGATTCGTAAACGGCTTGTACTTCTTCGATTAAATAAACTTGGGCGGCTTCAAGGCCTCGAACGCTTAATATCTCTCGAAGATCAAGACTGCCTGAACAAAGCTGAGTTCCAGGACCAACCAGGTCTTTGTCTTTTAGTTTTATGGTGGCAGTTGAAGGAAGAATATAGGTGACGGTTTTTTTCTCCTTGTCTTGACTGGTTATGGTTATTTCGTGTCCATTTTCGGTTTCTTTAACACGGGCCTTGCCAGCGATTTCTGAAAGAGGAGAGGGGATTTTCGGAGTGCGAATTTCTAATAATTCCTGAACACGAGGAAGTCCCTGAGTAACGTCGAGACCGACGACACCGCCGATGTGTTTGGTTCTCATGGTAAGTTGTGTACCAGGTTCGCCAACAGATTGAGCGGCGACGACACCGACAGGGACACCTATTTTAACCTCTTCGTGAGTTGCAAGATCACTGCCGTAACACTTACTGCAGACTCCATATTGAGTTTTACAATAGAGGGGTGAATAAACCTTGACCTCTTGAATATCGTTGTTGAGAATAATATCGACGATTTCTTCGTTTATTAGGCTCTTTTTCTTAACCAAAACTTTTTTACCTTTATTTATTTGCTCAGCTAAAGTTCGACCAAAAATTCTTCTGGCGAAATATTTGGCTCTTTTGAGATCGTTTTTGCTGATAGTTATGAAGCGAGTTGTACGACAATCTTTTTCTCTGACAATGGAAGAATGTGAAGCATCTACCAAACGACGAGTGAGATAACCTGCATCTGCGGTTTTAAGAGCGGTATCGATAAGACCTTTTCTGGTACCACGACTGCCGGTTACGTATTCGAAAACAGATAATCCTTCTCTAAAGTTTGACTTGGTAGGAAGTGGAACAATGCGACCGAGCGGATCGACCATTAGACCCCTCATTCCGGAAAGCTGTTTGATCTGGTCGCGAGAGACACGCTTGATGCCGGAACCGCTAATCATTTTTATGGCTGAATCAGGTGACAAAAGGGCCCAGGTTTTCTCTGCAATCTCTTCCGTGATTTCCATCCATATGTTTTGAATAAGGCGGGTTTTTTCGTCATTAGTTATTAATCCAAATTTGAAGTTTTCTTCGATTTGGAGAGCTTTCTTGTTAGTTTCTTCAATGATTTTGTTTTTTTCGGGTAAATATCCACAATCGACCATGGAAATGGAAATACCGGAAAGGGTGAAGCCGTAAAAACCAGTGTTTTTAAGAGCATTGATTAGCTTAACGGTCACTTTTTGACCGTGATCATGAAGTGTGTCCA
>DAOUWE010000049.1 GCA_030667285.1 Candidatus Shapirobacteria bacterium
AATTTCAGATCAGAAAGCGGTCCTCTTTTGTTGTCCTATCCCTATTGGCTGGGAATAAAAGAAGATAAATTGTCTGACGAGAATCCCTTGACCGCTAGAGTTGAAGCCTTGGTTATGCCTTGGGTGTCATCAATAGATCTGTCTTCAGAAGAGGTGAAAGGTCTAGTTTGGAGCTCAGACGAATCTTTTTTAACAAAGAGGTTGACCGATATTGTTCCAAGCGAAAAGACCGTTCCTCCAGAAGACTTGTCTAGTTTTCCAGTGGCGGCGGTAAGAACAGAAGGAGTCAAGGTGGGAGTAGTTGCCGATAGTGATTTCATCAAAGATTCTTTTTTGCAAAATAATCCACAGAACTTAATGTTTGGTTTAAATTTTGTAGATTACTTGTCGCAGGAAGAAGGGTTGTTTGACATTAGATCGAAAGACATTGTTTCGTCAGGAATTAAGCCGATGGATGATAAAGAAAAAGCGCTAACCAAGGGATTGAATCTGGCTTCGCCGGTGATTTTATTGTCGGTTCTTTATTTGATCCAGTTGCAAATTAGAAAAAGAGTTAATCGAGCCTATGGTAAAAAAGAAGACTGAGGCAGGAAGTAAAAAAGGGTATGGTTTGGTTTTGTTGACAGTATTTTTGGTAGGAGTTTATCTTTATTTGTCGGGTACCTTTTCAAAAACAGAAGAAGTGGTTGGGTTTTTGGAAGAATCGGAAATAGAAACTGTGGAAATTAGCGGGGGCGGGCAGAAAATAGTTTTGAAAAAAGAAGGCGGGGCTTGGTTTGTAGGAGAGGGAGAAAATAGGATTCCAGCTGACGGAGAAAAAGTGGAGTCTTTTGTGGCAGAAGTTAAAATGGTGAAATTTGATGATCTGGTTTCCTCTAATCCGGAAAAATTGGACCTGTTTGGATTGGGTGAGGAGGAAAAATATGTTTTGAGCATCGGAGGTAAAACATTGGAAATAGGAAAAATGGCTCCCGACTGGCGATCAGTTTATGTAAAAAATGAGGGAAGTGATGAAGTTTTTTTGGTTGGCAGTCAATTTGATTCTAGTTTAAAAGAGGGGGTTTGGGAAAGGGCTTTTTTGACTAACTTTTCAATTTACCAAATAAAGGAAATAGAAATAAAGGAGGGTGAGGAAAAAAGAGTGATTTCTAAAAAAGATGAAGAGTGGTGGGAGGGAGAAAGCCTGATAGAAAAGGAAAAAGCCGACGAATTCGTGGGGGTTTTGGCTAATCTTTCCGCAGAAGAACCGGTAAAGGAGAAAGTTGGAGAAAAGATGAGGAGTTTTTTGATAGAAGACGAAGGAGGGGAAAGAGTGGAAATTGAAATAGGGAAAGATTGGGGTACAGATGATGGGATTTGGTTTTATAAAATAAGCCCGGAGGACTATCAGGTCTTAGTTTCTTTTTAGGATAGTAACTGTTTTTTCTTTTCGGTGAGCACCGGAGGTGATTTGAATGTGGCTTGGAGGTAAAGAGTAAAAGAGAGATAGTGATTTTATGAGTTCCTGATTAGCCTTACCTTCTTTGGGTGGAGATTTAACTCGAACAATTAAAGTGCCGTCGATTTGGGGTTCTATAAGGGCGTGACGAGAGTTTGGTTTTACTTTAACTTTTATCCTCATTATTGACAGTTCATTTTAACTTAGGTTAAGCTAGAAACAAGTTAGTAGTTATTTAAAATAAAAATGGCAGTGAAGAAAAAAAAGTCAGGATTGTTGAAGGTGGGATTGATAGCGGGATTGATGGCAGGAGCGGCCTATATTTTCAAGGCTTTGAGTGGGTAAAAAAAGACTACCAAGAAGAAAAAGAAATAATAATTAGAGTTGGCAAATCAAGTCAGAGTTTTCCTTGAGTAAGTCGGGTTTGTGGATGGATGTGGAATGACCTGATGGGTTTAGTTTTTTTAGAACTTTTAATTTCTCTTTTATCTCTTTGGTGGTCAAGAGATCGGTCTTGGTAAGAATAAGAAGTTCTTTTTTCTTTGAAAGCAGGGGGTTGAAGTCGGTAAGTTCCCGGCGAATGATTCGGTAGTCTTTTTCAAGATCGAGACTTTCGGAAGAAAGACAATGAAGGAGGGTTTTTGTTCTCTCAATGTGTTTTAAGAACTTGTGACCAAGCCCTTTCCCCTTGGAAGCTCCTCCAATAAGACCGGGGATATCGGCAACAACCAGACCATTGGGAAGAACGCCCAGGTTGGGCTCGAGAGTAGTAAAAGGATAAGCGGCTACTCTGGCACGGGCTTTGGTAAGAGCGTTCAGGAGACTGCTTTTGCCGGCGTTTGGCAGGCCGATAAAACCAAAATCAGCAATGAGTTTTAAGTGGAGAGCGAGGGTGAAGAACTCCCCTTCTTTTCCGAAGTCAGACTGACGGGGGGTAGTATTTCTTGAAGATTTGAAGGCAGTGTTTCCGCGTCCGCCTTTTCCACCGGCGGCTATTAAAATTTCTTGACCGGAACGAGTGAGATCATGAGTCTCTTTTTTTTCTATGACTTCGACTTGGGTACCAACGGGGATTTTTAGAATAAGATCCTGTCCGTCAGCTCCGGTTTTGTCTTTGTCTCCGCCTCTTTGGCCGTTTTGGGCCCGGAAGCGAGTTTGGGCTTTGTATTTTTTGAGAAGCATAATATCTCTTGCAGTATGGAAGTAAACGTCTCCCCCTTTACCACCATTGCCTCCATCGGGACCCCCTTTGGGGTTGTGTCTACTGGAAGAGAAATGAACGGCACCATCTCCTCCTTTTCCGGCGGTAACGGTTATTTTTGCTTCATCAACTAACATGATAAGGGTAGAAAAAGAGAATGGAAAAGATTATTGGTTTTTTTCAATGAGATCCAGATAGGCTTCCTTGGTTTGAATTCCAATCAGGGTTTGAATTGGGGCTCCGTCTTTGAAGAGAATTACGGTAGGAATAGATTTGATATTGAATTTGGCGGCTGTTTGTTGACCCTGATCAACGTTTAATTTGCCGATCAAGGCCTTGTTTTTTATTTCTTTGGATAGCTCTTCGATGATGGGAGCAAGCATGCGACAGGGACCACACCAAGGAGCCCAGAAATCGACGAGAACAAGTCCCTTGGATCTTTCCACTGTTTCACTAAAATTTTGATCGTTCAACTCTTGGAGAGACATGCCCTAGTATAGTTGATATGTGATTTTTATCAAGAAAGCCGGTAGTCTAGATCGCCGGAAGAAGTGAAGGTGATTATTTTCTGACGAAGAGCACGAGCGTCTTTTAGTCCTTTGGTGTACCAAATGAAGTGTTTCCTTAAAGATTCGAAGTTTGATTCGGGCATATGTTTTTCAAAAACCTTGGCGTGGAGGCGCATGGTCTCTAGTTTATCTCCCCTGGTAGGGGAGTGATCGGAAAAAACCCAGGGGTTGCCCAAAGCGGCTTGACCAATTAAAACACCGTCAATTCGGTGTTTTTTAGACATTTTCTCGCCCTCAGAACGGTTTTTTACTCCTCCATTGCCAAGAATCAGGGTTTGATGGCTTCCTCTATCTCTGAGTTCGGCGGCTAGTTTGATTTCATCCCAGGCAACGGGACCTGAATGTCCATCTTTGAGAAGACGACCGTGAATGGTAATGGTAGATGGGTCGTGAGAGAGAAGAAATGGAATCCATTCTTTAGTGACGACCTTGTCAGTACCGATTCTGGTTTTAATAGAGAGAGGAAGGGCTTGAGAAGAGGGCTTTAGTCGATATTTTTTTTGAAAATCATAAACAGCGTCCAAGTTTTTGGCTTTGAGCCCCAAGTGGTCTATTTTGGGATTTTTGGCGAAATCGCTTAATCCGGCCTGGGTGGCTTTGATGATTTTAGCGACAAGAGAAGGATTTTCGATAAGAGCGGCTCCCCCACCGGAACGAATGACTGTTTTGGCCGGACAGCCGAGGTTTAAATCCAGACCACTAAAACCAAGAAAACTAACGAGATGAGCGCCAATGTAGAAATGATCGGGATTTTTTCCGTAAAGCTGGGCGATAATAGGACGTTCAATCGGAGTATAAACAAAAGGACGAAGAACGCGGGCGGGGTTAAAAAAGAGGCCGTCAGTGTGGACAAATTCAGTAAAAATAATATCGGGTTTGGCGATTTTTGCCTGAACATGACGAAAGGCGACATTGGTGATTCCATCCATGGGGGCAAGACCAATGATCGGTTTCTTTAAATCTTGCCAAAAGCTCATGGGGTATTATAGCTGTGTTTTGGGTAGAATTAGAGATGGAATATGAAAAGTTTGTTTTGGGAGAATTGCAAACCAACGTGTATCTGGTGTGGGACGAAAAAAGCAGAGAAGGAGTAATCATTGATCCGGCAGATGAGGCGGATTTTTTGGCTCAAAAAATTCAGGATCGGGGTTTGAAATTAAAATATATTCTTTTGACTCATGGGCATTTTGACCATTGCTTGGCGGCGCTGGAT